>DASXKM010000568.1:0-2080 GCA_036496825.1 Puia sp.
AATTTCTCCTTTCGAAATCCGGATACAATTACTGGCTCCGATGGCAGTGACGACAGGATCTTTTTTATCAAGAAAAGAAATGACGGATTCCTTATACGGTATCGTCACATTCAATCCCGCCAGATCCGGATCTTCAAGAATTTCCGGAAGTAAGGATATTGACTCTATTTCATAATTGGAATAAAGACATTCTGAAATGGAATCCTTCCTGAATTTTTCCCTGAAATAATTTTCGGAAAAAGAATGGCCCAGCGGATAGCCGATCAGGCCGAACTTTCTCATTTCTTTTCCTTTTTGTCGAGGAACAGATCAAAGGTATCGCCGCGAAGTCCGATGCGCATGGCTTCAAGGGCGATCATTTCATTAGGGGAGATATTTCCCAGGTTTACGTTCGCTCCAACCAGCTCAATAAAATATAATTGTTGTGATTTCTGTGGTGCTTCCCAAAGTATTTTTTCCGCCGGAATCTGGGTCAGAATTTCCTGCACCAGCCCTTCACGCACTTCACCCGTACCCCGATAAATTCCCACATTACCGGCTTCCCTGGCCTCCGCAATCACATAGGTTGCCCCGGCGTTGAGTTCTGCGCGCATTAGTTCAATCCACTTGTAAGGAGGAATAATATGAGCTGCATCTTTACTGCCCACTTCACTAAGGACTACAGCGTGTTTGGTGAGACGTTCAATCAGTTTGCATTTTTCCTTGTGTTCAATATTGACGGAACCATCACTTACTTCCATATAAGTAACACCATAATCCTTACAGGCACTGATATACTCTTCCAGCTGATTACGAATAAGACAGGCTTCGAAAAGAGTACCACCAAAATAGATGGGAATGTCTGCATTCCGGTAAACTTCAAGTTTCTTCTTCAGATCAGGTGTAACATAAGAAGTTCCGAATCCAAGTTTAACGACATCTACATAGGGACCGGCGATACTCAGGAAGTTTTTTGTTTCTTCAATACTTAATCCCTTATCCATTACCATGGTAATGCCATGGTCCCGGGGTTTCTTAACTCTCTCCGGCATCTGGCTGAGTGTAAAATTCATCGACAAATTATTTTTTTATGGAATTCTGGCGGCGCAAAAGTAAGGAAACCTTATCTTTTTCGATAACGCGCGATCACATCGACTATGGATTGAGACTGGAGTAATGACGGATTGAGTGCAATCATTTTCTTCAATAATTTTGGTGAGCGTCCCAGCGCTTTATCCAAATGGATCAATCCTTCTTTTGATTTGCCCATGGCAAAATAAATGGCACTCATATAGAAAGTGAGAAGTGGTTTTTCACCGATTACCCTTACTGCCTGTTGAACCTGTTCGAGTGCCTCTTTATACATTTCGGCAAGATAAAGACAGCGCACCAGAGCTTCCCAACCCGAAATGTTTTTCTGCCTTAAACGTACGACCGTTCCGAAAGCCTGTATGGCATCCCGGAATTCAAAGAGCTGCACCTTACATTCTCCAAGGGCCAGATGATATTCCGGATGTTTAGCCTGCAAACGAATGGCAGACTCCAGTTGTTTCACCGCATTTGCCCACTGCCCTTCATTCAGATATGTGCAGGCAATTTTATATATCAATTTGCTGTCATCCTGGTTGAGATGTGAAGCTTTCCGGTAATAAAAACGAGCCTGGGCGTATTGTTTTTGTTTATCATAACAGTGACCGATGGCCTCATAAATGACGTCTTCCGGTTTCGACAGTTCCAAAACCCTTTCCAGGCTCTCTATCGCTTCTCTGTATTTTCGTAACCGGATAAAAGCATCTCCCATGTTCCGGTAGGCGTAGTCAAATTTTTCATCAATGGCGACGGCATATTTGTATGCATCCACCGCCTTCTCGTATAATTTCAAACCCTGATAAGCAGCGGCCAGATTAAACCATGCCAGTTCCGAATAAGGGTTTTCTTCAATGATATTCTGATGTAAACGAATACTTTCCTCGTTACGACCTGTAAAATCTGTCCAGAAGCAAATCTTATAAAGCGCTTCTTCATTTTCGCAATCCTGTTCGAGGATCCAGCGCAGACAGTCAAATATTTTGTCAAACTCCTCGTAATCATCATAAACATC
>DASXKM010000569.1:0-2187 GCA_036496825.1 Puia sp.
ATATCCAGAAAGCAGTTGAAAGAATTTGCGCTGGCAGAAAATCTCGAATGGGTTGAATACAGTTCAAATGCTTCCGCGGATTACACCAGGAATTTTTTCCGTAACCAGCTGATTCCTTCCGCCACCAGTATAATCCCTGAACTTCATCATAATCTGGAAAATAATCTTATACGGTTTTCAGAGGCAAACATCTTATACCAGCAGGCGATTGACAGTTACAAAAAAAAATTGTTAAATCAGATCGGATCTGAAATTCATATTCCGATTCTGCTTTTAAAAAAAGCCGTTCCGTTAAAAACCATTCTATTTGAGATTATAAAAGAATATCAGTTCAACCCATCGCAAACAGATGAAATAGTCCGTCTGATGGACAGCACAAATGGGAAATTCGTAGCCAGCTCTTCACACCGGATTATTAAGAACAGACGATGGCTGATCGTTGCCCCGGCAAATAGTGAATCAGTATCCCATATTGTAATTGAAAGCGAATGTCGGGTTGCTTATCCTGAAGGGAGATTATCGATCAGTACAAAAACAGTTGAAATATCAGAGCAAATGGTTATTCAAACGCCCGGAATAGAATTCCTGGATGCAGAAAAAATCAAATTCCCTCTGGTGCTTAGAAAATGGAAAGCAGGAGATTATTTTTATCCGCTGGGAATGAAGAAGAAAAAGAAACTCGCCCGTTTCTTTATTGATCAAAAA
Source organism: Puia sp. (assembly GCA_036496825.1). GTDB lineage: Bacteria > Bacteroidota > Bacteroidia > Chitinophagales > Chitinophagaceae > Puia. The sequence continues at coordinate 706 of DASXKM010000569.1, forward strand.
TTATCCAGGACGGCCAAGGAAAAAGTCTGGGTGCTGGTGATGGACAGCCAGATCATCTGTGTTGTCGGTCACCGGATCGATAACCGCTTCAGGACCGATGGTTCGACTAATAAAATATTAATAATCCAAGCAGAGGGAATGAATAATTGAAGAATTCAGGACAAAAGGATCAGGTCAAAATCCAGGATGGATTAGTTTATACCAGAACATCCCTGCTACCTCCGGTCTGACTGCAATGGTAAACAAGATACCGAATAAAGCACCATAGAAATGTGCATCATGATTTACATTGTCGCCACCCTTTCTCGACATATATGCCGAATAAACCAGGAATAAAGCCCCGTATACAATCGCGGGCACAGGAAATACCAGGACGATAATTCGCTGCCATGGGTATAAAAGTATAAACGCAAAAAGAACAGCCGAAACTGCGCCTGAAGCACCCAGGCTCCGATAGTTATAATCGTTACGATGTTTGAGATAGGTTGGAATATTTGATATGACCAGAGCGCCCAGATACAAAGCCAGATAGTACCACTTCTGTAACCCCAGTTCCCCCTGATAATGTGCTTCCATGAAAGTTCCAAAAAAATACAGGGTCAGCATATTAAAAATAAGATGCATGTAGTCTGCATGAATCAGACCGCAGGTTATAAAGCGATAATACTGTTGTTTTTTATTAATTGCCGGAGGCCAAAATATCAATTCGTCTACAACTTTGCCGTTCTGGAATCCGGTTAAAGTAATAACACAGGTAACAATAATAATAGTCAGGGTGATATCAAACATGTGCAAACAAATGTGGTTTAAAGATATACTTTAGTTACAGAATTCAAATTGTTCAATCATGATGATATTTTTCATTGCGACCGATACTGCAGGCCCGATAAATCTGTTCGGCCAGTATCAATCTCACAAGCTGGTGAGGAAATGTGAGTGTGGAAAGTGACCAGATAAATTTTGATTTTTTTAATATTGGTTCATCCAGTCCGTATGCGCCTCCAATTAAAAAAATCAATTTTTTGACACTTTCGTTTCCCCTGTCCTGAATAAATCCAGCCAGTTTTCTGGAACTGAGCTGTTTCCCGTTTTCATCGAGCGAAACCAACCAGTCTTCCGGTCTGAGTAAACTCTGAATAAGTTCGGATTCCTCGTGTTTTAATTTTTCAGGAGAAAAAGATCCGTTATTTTTTTTCAGATTGAACAATCGCCATTCAACGGGATAATAATTTTCTATCCTTTTTGTAAAATCTTTTACGCCTTCCCCGATGTACAATTCATCCGGCTTACCGATTGCCCAGCATTCAATTTTCATCTCTTGAAATTAACCAGATATAAACTCAAAACGAATCAGCTTCCCGATAAGCTGCAACGAGCGCCATTTCACCTTCTTTTCCGGGGATAGAATTGCCATGTTCCATGCCCAGCATTCCTTTGTAGCCTTTATAAAACAGATGTTTGAATATATTTTTGTAATTGACT
>DASXKM010000570.1:0-12622 GCA_036496825.1 Puia sp.
AACCTGGATCGTACACCTTTCTGTACGGCTTCCACTACTTCCTCATCCTCCTTCTCTACTATATCCAAACCTGAACCTGCGCCTTTGTTAAACAATTCTTCTTTCCAAACATATGTAAGGAAAGAAACCTTATTTTGATCGATGGAAAGCGGTTGAACAATATTGATACTAAGTCCCCATGGATAAAAATTAAACATCATATTGGGGAATACATAGAAATAGTAGGCGGCCACTTTTTTTCCGAAATCCGGGGATGAACCGGGAAGATCAAATATCTCTTCATCCGTTTTTGCCAGACCAAGCTGCAGATTTGAAAAGTCAAATATCTCCGTAGTATAGTTTCCGAAATCGATTACTGCATTCAGTCCGGCGTGCACGAAGGGAATATGAAATCCTTCGAGGTAGTTTTCGCAATACAGTGCCCAATGTGATTTTACTGTGTATTCAGCTGATAATGCCGGTTTAAAAATAAAATCATCTATGGGGAGCCAGGAAAGTCGTTCCTGCATTGCATTGAAATATCTTTTTGGATCAGCATTTAGATCCAGGGAACCAAATAATAAAGGGCCCCATTCATGTAATGGAAGTCGTTTGAGATCATCTTCCTTTGTTGGAAAATTTTTCACTTCCCTGAATTCCGGCATGGAAAGAAAACTTCCGTCGAGCCGGAACTGCCTGCCATGATACCGGCAGCGCAGATGGGTCACCTGACAGGCCTGTCCGATCAATACGGTTCCCCGGTGAGTACATACGTTCGATAAACACCGAACTTGTCCGTCAGCATCTTTTATAAGCAGCAGCGGTTCATCCAGATAATTCTCCAATAAGGTGAATGGATAACATATTCCAGGTTTGGATACCAGATTTTTATCCCCGATGAATTGCCAGCTTTTCGAAAAGATTTTTTCCCTGCTATCCGTGTAGACAGCGGGATCCGTATAAAAATCCGTGTCAAGTGTTTTTGCCAGCGAGATATCCGGATTTATTTGAAATCGCGCATTCAGTTTTTGCAATATTAAAATTTAAATGATCTTTTTGGCTGGAAGAAAAGCTGCAGTCTTGGCTCAACGCCTCCTGCTTCATGCATCAGGCCTTCTTATATTTCCAATGTCTTATTTTCCCTTCTTCCAGCCATTCAATCGTTGTGGCCAGTCTTTTATTCAACGTATCTTCTGACTTTGCCTCGACGATCCATTCAATATATTCTCTTCGCTGCGAAGGCGGAAAGGCTTCGAACGTAGCGAGTGCTTTTTTGCTTTTTTTAAGCGCCGCCGCGAGTACTTTTGGCAATGGCAGTTCTTTTTTAGGAGCCGCTTTCGGCTTTATCACTTTCACTTTATCCTTATTCAGCTGCGCCGCTTCTTTGAGATATGACAGAAGAATTTTATCCGAAGGAAGATCTTTCAGGGTAAGAATTTTATTCAGATGCCCCATGGAATTTTTGTCCGCCAGATGTAAAATTTTATCCGGATCTTTTAGCAGAGAAGCCTTCCAAAATCCCATCGAACAATGCTCGTTGAATGCAGCGATACTGCAAAACATTCCGCCATAGGCTTCATAATTCGGGAAACTCCACTTGATGGTTTCCTTTGCTTCCGGACAGGCCTGGAAGATTAATTTTCGCAGCTTCAAAAGAATGGGTTTGGCAAATGGGGCGGCTTTTTCGATATAAGCGTCAACCCGGGGATCCGTTTCCGGCATGATTTAATATTTTATTCAACAATTTACCTAAACCATTCAAATTTCTTTCTTAAATTATGCTATTGGCATCTTCAAAAACAGAACTGAAAAGAACGCTCAGCCCCTTCCTGTTATGGGGCCTTGGCGTAGGCTATGTAATTTCCGGAATGTATTTCGGATGGAACCTGGGACTTGAACAGGGAGGAACCGGCGGACTGGCTATTGCCACCTGCTTTATTATTATCCTGTACAGCACTTTTACATTTAGTTATGCGGAACTCGCAGCAGCTATTCCCAAAGCAGGTGGTGTTTTTGACTATGCACAGCGCTCCATGGGAAATGATCTGGGGTTCATTGCCGGTATGGCCCAGAATATTGAATTCATTTTTGCGCCGCCGGCCATTGCATTTGCCATTGGCGCTTATTTCAATTTGTTTTTCCCTCAGGTGTCTATACTTCTGATAGCAATTCTTGCCTACATATTGTTTACCGCACTGAATATTTATGGTGTGAAAGCTGCCGCCATGTTTGAACTGGTTATTACCATGCTGGCGGTGGGAGAATTATTATTATTTACAGGAATCTCCCTGCCTCATTTTCAGGTAAAAAATATTCAGCAAAATGCCTTCCCTCACGGATGGCAGGGAATCCTTGCTGCCATTCCTTTCGCCATCTGGTTTTTTCTGGGCATCGAAGGTGTGGCTAATACAGCCGAGGAAGTTGTACACCCCCAGCGCACTTTGTTACTGGGATTTGGTTCTGCCATCCTTACGCTTGTTATATTATGCGTGCTCATTTTTTTTAGTTCCATCGGAGTGAATGGATGGGAAACGATCGTTTACCGCTCTGACGGATCCACATCAGATTCGCCGCTCCCGTTGGCCCTTGCCCGGATCACGGGCAACAATCATCTGATGTATCACCTGTTAATTACAATCGGTCTGTTTGGCCTGATCGCTTCCTTTCACGGATTGATTTTGGCCGCCGGCAGGTCGACTTATGAATTTGGAAAAGTAAATTATGCACCTGCCATTCTCGGAGAAATCCATCCAAAGTTTAAAACACCCGCCAATGCGCTGATGGCAAATATGGTCATCGGAATCGTTGCGCTTTTATCGGGTAAAACCTCGGAAATTATTACGATCTCAGTTTTCGGCGCCTTAACCCTTTATATTTTATCAATGGTTTCCATGTTGCTTTTGCGAAAAAAAGAGCCGAAGCTGCATCGTCCTTTCCGGGTTCCCTTCTATCCCGTTTTCCCCATTACCGCCCTGGTAATTTCCATCATATCCATTATAGCCATGACAGTTTATAATTTCACGCTGGCCTTATTTTATATTTTGCTGCTAATATTGTCTTTCGGATTTTTTAAACTGATAAAAAAAGGAGGAACAAAATAAATCTCAAAGTATGGACACGAAAGAGGTTCTCCAGTATGTTAAAAATCACGCTTCCGGAAAAGTAAAAATTGCCATTACAGATATCGATGGCGTTTTGCGGGGAAAATATATTTCTTCTGAAAAATTTTTCTCGCTGACGGATGCTGAAACCAGTTTCTGCGACGTGGTCTTCGGCTGGGATGCGGCCGATGCTGCCTATGATAATTCCTCTTATACCGGCTGGCACACAGGTTATCCGGATGCGGCTGCCCGTCTGGACCTGACAAGCTTCAGAAAAATTCCATGGGAGGACGATCTTCCCTTTTTCCTGGGTGAACTGATTCAAAATGACCAACAGACGAATGTCTGTCCCAGATCCCTTTTGAAAAAAGTTTTGGACGGTGCAATATCCGCAGGATTTCTCCCGCTCTTTTCGCAGGAATTTGAATGGTATAATTTTGCAGAAACACCGCAAAGTATACAGGATAAGCAATACAGAAACCTTCAGCCTCTGACGCCGGGTATGTTTGGTTATTCCATCCTGAGAGCAGGTTTGCAAAATGATTTCATGACAGATCTCTTTGATCTGCTAACACGTTTCAACATTCCCATCGAAGGGTTGCATACAGAAACCGGTCCGGGTACCTATGAGGCCGCGATCCATTATTCAGCGCTGATCGAGGCAGGCGATCGCGCGGTTTTATTCAAGACGGCAGTAAAGGAAATCGCTTATAAACACGGTATCATGGCCACATTTATGGCCAAGGTGAATGAAAATCTGCCCGGTTGCGGTGGCCATATACACCAGAGTTTATGGGACGTGGATAGAAAAAAGAATCTGTTCCATGATGAAAAAAATGATTCGAATATCAGCGGGATCATGAAGCATTATATCGCCGGACAACTGCTTCTGATTCCACAAATTCTTCCATTGTTCGCTCCTACCATCAACAGTTATAAACGTTTGGTGGAAGGTGCCTGGGCGCCAACTACCCTGACCTGGGGAATCGACAACCGGACTGTGGCTCTCCGGGTACTCTGTGCCGGTAAATCATCTACCCGGCTGGAGACGCGTGTTATCGGAGCTGATGTGAATCCTTATCTGGCAATGGCCGGCCTGCTCGCTGCCGGTCTTTATGGAATAAAAAATAAATTGCTTCTTAAACAGACTGCAACCACGGGCAACGGCTATCTGGATAAAAGCCATGGCCGTCTTCCGTCAACACTGGAAGAAGCCACAAAAGCTATGAAAGAATCTGCGATCGCAAAGGAAATACTGGGTGCTGGCTTTGTAGATCATTTCACGCGCACGCGCGAATGGGAATGGAGGCAGCATTTAAAAACAGTAACGGACTGGGAATTTAAAAGGTATTTTGAAATCATTTAGAAACTACGATGAATTATAATAAAATAGTTCAATACAATTTTCCAACCATCATCCGTTTCGGCCCCGGCTCGGTAAAAGAGCTGGGACCCTGGTTATTGAAAAACGGATTGAGCCGGCCACTGATCGTAACGGATCCGACGGTTGCAAAGCTTCCTTTTTTTGGAGAGATCATAAAGGATCTTCAAAGCCGGAATATTTCGGTTGAGACATTTTATGATATCCATAAAAATCCGGTGAAGTCGGATGTTTACAAAGGCACGGAAATATTCGATGAAGAAGAAAGGGATTCAGTTGTCGGCATCGGCGGCGGTGCCGCGCTGGATGTGGCGAGGGCGATTACGCTTCGAATTCATCATCGTGAAGATTTATTCAAATATGACGATCTGAAAGGCGGTGAGATATTTGTCACGAACGATGTACCTCATTTTATTACCATTCCAACTACGGCGGGCACAGGAAGTGAGGTAGGCAGAAGCGCCATTATATCAGATGACGAAACGCATCAGAAAAAAATTCTCTTTTCGCCGAAACTGCTGGCAAAGATTGTTTTTGCAGATCCGCTGCTGACGATGGAGCTGCCCCCTTTTATTACGGCAGCTACCGGAATGGATGCGCTGACACATAATATGGAAGCCTTTCTCGTGAATATGTTTCATCCGATGTGCGACGGCATTGCGCTGCAGGCGATTTCACTGATTCATTCTTCGCTCGTCAAAGCAGTGAACCAACCGGATCTTGAATCGCGGAGCAAAATGCTGATCGCTTCTCTGATGGGTGCCGTTGCATTTCAAAAGGGCCTGGGCGTTGTGCATTCGCTCGCACATCCGCTTTCTTCCCTGCTCGATACACATCACGGTCTGGCCAACGCGATAAACATTCCTTATGGAATGCAATTTAATATAGAAGGATTCGAACCAAAGTTTGAACAAATCGCCAGAGCATTGCATCTCCGCCAGGAATCAGGAGACGCAGTAGTCAATTATCTTTTTGAATTAAATGATAAAATAAATATTCCCCGCAGGCTCGGTAGTATCGGCGTAAAGCCTGAGCATATTGAAACACTGGCGGATTTGGCGCTGGCAGATTTTGCGCACCCGAATAATCCGAAACCGGTCAGCAGGGAAGATTTTAAAAAATTATATTTAGAAGCCCTCTAGCATAAAAAATTATCCGCAAAATGCAAATCATAAATCCGGCGAACGGGGATCTGATCCGCGAAGTAACGGAAGACAGTAAGGAGACACTGAACGCAAAATTTCAATTATTGAAATCCGCGCAACCCGCATGGGCTGATATGGAAATAAAACACCGGGTGAACATCCTGCAGGATTTTTCAACGCGTTTAGAAAATCAGATTGGACGACTGTCAGCGATACTGACGAGTGAAATTGGCAAACCCCTTCAACAAAGCAGGAATGAAATCAATGGTGCCAGAACAAGGATCCAATGGCTCACGGAGAACGCGGAAAAATATCTGAGGGAGGAAGAGATGACGAAAACAGCTGACCTGACAGAGAAAATTTCTTATGAACCACTGGGCGTGATATGTAATATTTCCGCCTGGAACTATCCCTGGCTGGTCGGTGTGAATGTTTTTGTGACGGCTTTGCTGGCTGGCAATGCTGTAATGTATAAACCGTCAGAATATGCTGTCCTCACCGGATTTGAAATTGAAAAGATATTAAAACTGTCAGGTGTACCGGAAGGAGTATTTCAATGGGCAGTGGGTGCAAAGGAGGTTGGAGAACTTTTGTTGGAAATGCCGTTTGATGGATATTTCTTTACCGGCTCTTACAAAACGGGAAAACATATTTACGAAAAATGTGCATCCAGGATGATACCCTGTCAGCTTGAAATGGGCGGTAAGGATCCATTATATGTTGCCGGTGATGTAGTGGACCTGAAGCAGGTTGCGGAAGCAACAGCAGACGGCGCATTTTATAATAATGGCCAAAGCTGTTGTTCAGTTGAACGCATTTATGTAGCAGAAGATATTTATGATGATTATCTCCGGGAATTTTTGACAGTCGTAAAATCATGGAAAATCGGGGATCCTACAGAGGCAGGAGTATATTTTGGTGCACTCACCCGCGAGGCGCAGCTGGAGGTATTGGAAAAACAGGTGAGTGATGCGGTGAAAAAAGGAGCCAGGGTTTTATCTGGTGGAAAGCGCATTCAAAGGAAAGGGTATTTTTTTGAGCCGACCATTTTAGCTGATGTTACACAGGATATGCTGGTAATGAAAGAAGAATCATTCGGACCCATCATCGGCATCATGAAAGTAAAAAATGATGATGAAGCAATAAAGCTGATGGCCGATACGGAATATGGATTAACGGCCGCCATTTATAGCAGCAATAAACAAAGAGCAGAAAAAATGATCAAGCAATTCAACACCGGTTCGGGTTATTGGAATTGTTGCGACCGGGTTTCTGCACCCCTGCCATGGAGTGGAAGAAAACATTCTGGTTTTGGTTCTGCGCTCTCCCGCGCGGGCTTCCTTTCATTCGTCAGACCAAAAGCCTGGCATTTACGCGGATAATCCCGAAATATTTAATAACATGATAAGAAAGCTGATGTCCTCATCCCGCACAGAACGAAACGAAAAAGACAGCCGGCGAAATTTTGAGATCCAGCGTATTGAAACCTTTAGTGATGGTGTTTTTGCCTTCGCTGTAACACTTCTGATCGTATCCCTGGAAGTTCCAAAAAGTTTTCAGGAACTGTTGACTACGATGCGTGGTTTCTTCGCATTCGGAATCAGTTTTTTGTTGCTCGTCATGATCTGGAACGAGCAACACCGGTTTTTCAGAAAATATGGACTGGATGATATTTGGACAATCACATTGAATGGAACTTTACTTTTTATTGTACTATTCTATGTTTATCCTTTAAAATTCCTTTTTACGCTGATGTTCAGTCATCAGATTTATGGACCAGAAAAGTCTCCCTTTACCATCGAGCAGTCACAGATCCCCATGCTCATGATGATCTATGCAGTTGGTTTTATGGCCATATACGGTTTATTTTTTCTGATGTATTTACATGCCAACCGGCAATCAATAAAACTGGGACTGACTCCGGTTGAGAAATTCGATTGCAAATCGGGCATGTACCGGATATTAATTATGGTTCTCGCGGGGGCCGGCTCATTTTTGACAGCATCAATCCTGAACAATGACACCGCGGGATTTGCCGGGTATGTCTATTTTTTAATCGGTCCGGCTATCGGCATTCTTTTTAGGCGCCGCAATAAAATCAGAAGAAAATTATTTCCCCACGCTGCAACTGCAAAATAAAAAATCAACGATGTTCTCTTTTGAATCATCGTTGATTTCAACACCTGATACTCCAACACAGCGTGCGAACTGTACCGGAATTATTTTAAAGCAAGGGTAACACCTCCGCTACCTGCATCAATATCTACAGGCGTCCCGCCGCCATTCACAGTTCCGTTAATACTTTGTTTCTCCATAGATCCGCTGAAATTAGCAAGCCCTTCCGTTTTGATACGATCACCATGAATATCAAGGCTCAGTCCCTTACCTTTTGGTATTTGTAAATGCACACTTCCACCTGAATTATTTAGTTTTACATATTTACCTGTTTCCAGCATTTCCACATCTATATTCCCGCCACTGGTAGACGCTTCCAGACTTCCGCTCATGGATGACATTGAAATATTGCCACCTGACGTATGGGAAACTAACTCACCATTAATTTTCTCTGCGTCCACATTTCCGCCGCTGGTAGTTGCCCTGATATTCCCGCTTAAATCATCCAGCTCGATGGAGCCTCCTGAAGTATTCAGGTGAATTTGTCCGGAACAACGTTTTGCCTCGATACCTCCGCCGCTGGTCGCCAGATCAATATTTTCCTTTGAGTCGGAAACCTCGATTCCACCTCCGGAAGTCCGGCCATAAATTTTTCCTGTGAGCCCTTTTACTTCGAGACCACCACCGCTCGTATAGAAATGCTGTTCACCAGTAAGATTTGAAATACTGATTCCTCCCCCGCTCGTATTGAGATGGGTGGCACAGGCGACCGGAACATAAATATTATAGGAAATGCTGATCTGGTTATTGCCATTGCTGAAATTTCTCTTGTTTTTCGCAGTTGCCGTTAATTTGTTACCGGAAACCGTTACCGAAAAATCATAATTCTCAGCTATGATCTTATCCACTTCTTCTTTGGTATAGTTATTATGACGTCCATTACCATTCACGTAAACTTCGATGCGTGCCTCGGACGAACTTACGCCCGTTACCTGGATTCCTCCTCCTGACGTTTTTGCATCCACTTCGTTGATGGCATTTGACGACAGTGGCTTGTTCAGGTATAACAGGCCTTTCTGGGAATTCTGTGCATCTGCCAGCAAGCCGGAAACAATTAATAAAAAACTAAAAATGATTCTCATGATCTGAATATTTAATGATGAATTTTAAAACATATCCCCAGCCAAATTCTTCCTAATTTGATATAGCTACCTCAGTGCCAGATCTACAACTATCTAATAATCAAATTGATAATCAAAAAATTCCAGACAAAACTGACCGGTTTTGATACGGTTCCGTCCGGTTTCCGATAATAGAATTCCCTCCTGCCAACACAAGGACACAGTGAATATTAAAATGTTGCATCAAACCCTTCTTCGGACTAACTTTCTGAAGATATTTTTGTCCCATTCCTCCGGTTCCGATCGTCATGAATTTTACAAAATAAAAATTTAAAAAATGAATGATTTCCTGTTAATCTTCAGAAGAGATTTTAAAGCGTCTGAAATACAGCCTTCTCCTGAACAATTACAAAAAATGATGAAGGAATGGCAAAATTGGATGGGCAGTATTGCAGCCCAAAATAAACTCGTGAGTTCCGGGAACCGGTTGTCCAACGAAGGAAAAGTGGTAAAACCAGGCGCCGTCGTTACAAACGGTCCGTACGTGGAAATAAAGGAACTGATTGGTGGTTATATTATGATCAGCGCCGATTCCCTGGAGGAAGCCGCGGAAATTTCAAAGGGATGTCCGATCCTGATGGTCGGTGGCAGTGTGGAAGTACGCGCTACGGTTCCGATGAATATGTAACTGCCGCCAAATATTGTTTTGATTATGAGTGAAAATGAGTTGCTTCCGCATTTGTTCAGGACGGAGTACAGAAAAATTGTTTCCGTACTGGTTCGTCATTATGGATTTGAACAACTCAGCGTGGCAGAAGATATCGCCAGCGATACTTTTTTGATTGCTGCAGAAACATGGGGAATAAAGGGATTGCCCGAAAATCCTGTGGCCTGGCTCTATACAGTGGCAAAAAATAAAAGTCGTGACCTGCTCAGAAGAAATGCGGTTTTTAATGAAAAACTCCGGCCGGCGCTGAGAGCGGAAGTACAAACGGTTCCGGAAACAGATATTGATCTGTCCGAAGAAAATATAAAAGACAGTCAACTCCAGATGATGTTTGCTCTTTCGGATCCGGCTCTTTCCATCGAATCCCAGGTTGCGCTGATACTACGCATCTTATGTGGTTTTGGCATCGATGAAATCGCGGATGCATTTTTAACAAACCGGGAAACTATCAACAAGAGGCTGACCAGAGGGAAAGAAAAATTAAGAAGCGCCCATATCAAAATCAGGTTGCCTGATTCAGATGAGATCAACAAAAGAATTGATGCTGTTTTGACGAGTCTGTATCTTTTATTCAACGAAGGTTATTACTCTTCCAGTCAGAACAGTGTTTTGAGAAAGGACTTTTGTCTTGAAGCGATGCGTCTGACGGGGTTATTGGTGGAAAATGAACAAACCGATATTCCACGGGTAGATGCACTGTTTGCACTGATGTGTTTTCATGCATCCCGTTTCGATGCAAGAACAAATGAAAACGGAGAAATCATCCGTTATGAAGATCAGAACACTGAATTGTGGAACGAAGAATTGATTTCAACAGGTCAGTATTATTTAAATAAAGCATCCCGTGGAAAAGAATTAAGCAGGTTTCACCTCGAAGCAGGGATTGCGTACTGGCATACAGTAAAAAATGACAACAATGAAAAATGGGAAAATATATTGCAATTGTATAATCAGTTGTTATGTATCAGCTATTCTCCGGCAGGTGCTTTAAACAGGACTTATGCCCTATCAAAAATTTACGGAAAACAAGCGGCCATCCTGGAGGCAGAAAAACTCGGTCTCGCCAAAAATCATCTATACCATGTGTTACTGGGATGGCTCTATACCGGAATTGATGATGAGAAAGCCAAAAGACACATGAATCAGGCTCTCGTGTATGCTAAAACGGAAACTGAGCGGATTGATATTCGAAAGGAACTGGGGAAAGTATAAGAGTATAAGAGTATAGGAGTGATGTTCCCCACTCTTATACTCCTATACTCTTATACTCTTATACTTCTCCTCACTCCGGTTTCAGTCTCAATACCAGCACATCATGTGAATCAAGAGACCGTTTCAGTTTTTTCTCTGTTTTCCCCAATTCTTTTTTCGCCCACAAATCACGTAGTGTGAATAGTTGCCTGTCAAAATGAATATCCATTCCCGACATTCCATCCGAGATATTGAGATCTTTCCAGTCCAGATCTATTTTTCTGGTTGCATCTGTCCTGTTAAAAAAACAAAGGGCCAATTCATTATTCTTTAATGGTTTTACCCATAATTCCAGGCTGTCTGGCATCGTCATTTTAAATGCAGCTATTCCGCGTTCGTCCTGATCTACATTGATCATTTCTTTATTCGTTAATATATCGCGGGTTTGGGGAGTCATTTTACGTAAATCATTTCCGGCTGCCAGCGGCGCAGCAAGCATGCACCAGAGCGAAAAATGAGATTTGTCTTCTACCATCGTCATACCATTGCCCACTTCCAGCATATCAGGATCATTCCAGTGATTCGGGCCGTTGTATTTACGGATGGCTTCCTGTAAATCGATAATACTAAGTACCGACTGGGGCGTCCAGTTTCCGATTGGTTTCCGCACACTGAAACTTGCGCTGATATCTCCGGTCGACCGGTAAAGTTCTCCAACCCCGCCTGCCCAAAGCCATGGTTTATGATCGCCCCATTCGCAAATGCTAAATACAATTGGTCTTCCCGTGGCACGCAGAGCGGCACTCATCGTTTTATATGCCTCCGGCGCATTCAAACTATCGGTATTACACCAATCATATTTTAAGAAATCGACGCCCCAGGATGCATATAGCCTGGCGTCCTCGTATTCATGACCGCGGGTACCCGGATACCCGGCGCAGGTTTTTGATCCTGCGCAATTATAGATTCCAAATTTTAATCCTTTGGAATGAACATAATCGGCAAAGGATTTCATGCCGTGCGGGAATTTTGCGGGATCAGGAATCAGGCTACCGGACTGATCACGCTCCATTGCCATCCAGCCATCATCCAAAACAAAATATTGATATCCTGCTTCACGCATGCCTGAACTCACAAAAACATCCACCATCTCCCGGAGCATATCCTCGTTGATTTTTGTCTGAAACGTATTCCAGGTATTCCAGCCCATTGGAGGCGTAGGAGCCAATTGCCCGGTGAGTAGTTCGCCAACTGAACTCCCTTTCTTCAGTGAGTCGTTATTTTGTGAAAAGACATTCGTAATGATGATCAGACTGATGAAACTGAGAAGACAGGATTTGAAAATCTTCATTTTAAGATATTTTAAAAAAGTTACCGGTTCCGGCAGATAAAACAAAAATACCGGAATGACCGTACACCCGGTGTACGTTAACGGACATTATTTTTATAACAGCTCCGGATAACATATTGTACTACAATCCGGTAAGGCATGGCATCGTCTTGGCAACTGATAGCAAAAGTATAATTAAAAAGCATGTTTAAAAGTTATCTGACAATCGCGTGGAGAAATCTGATGAAGAACAAGGTTTTTTCATTTATAAATATTACCGGTCTGACGATCGGCATTACCGTTTGCCTGATGATTTTCCTTTTCATCATGAATGAATTCAGTGTGGATTCATTTCATCAGAATGGAAAAAGTATTTACCGGGTCATGCGCGAGTACGACAAAAACAAAACGCCGGTTCCATATTTATCGGGCCCTTATGGCCCGGCATTACTAAACGATTTTCCCGGGCGGATCAAAAGGGCTGTACGCGTACAGCCGGATCGCGGGCTGATTTCATTTGATAATAAATCTT
>DASXKM010000571.1:0-4491 GCA_036496825.1 Puia sp.
TACATCCGGTCTGACCGAGGTCACAAATACCAAAACCCGAGGCAATATAACCAACGACTACTTCGCCATAAAAGCTGGCTATCTTTTTTCAACCCGTAAAAAACATGCCAATGACGTCTTCTATTAAGCCCTTCAATTCGCCTGGAAATAGCCTGGAAATAAAAAAGCACTTACAACTCCTTTGTAAGTGCTTGATATTGTGCTCCCCCTGCTGGACTTGAACCAGCGACCCTCTGATTAACAGTCAGATGCTCTAACCAGCTGAGCTAAAGGGGAATCTCATTCCAGGTTTTCCTGAAAGGGTTGCAAAAATACGTTTTTTTCGTGTCTGGCAAAATCAGAATCAGACAAATCCGAACATAAATTTTCCAGCTTTTTTCAAAACATTTCTCTAATAAAAATATTCTGTTTTGTAGGGAAATCTCTCTTTGTATAGTTCCTTTACTCTGCTGAGCAGGGCCTCACGCAGGCCATCAACATTTGAACGTTCCGTGGCAGACATGAATATACAGGTGGACTGGGTTTCAGCTTCCCATCTTTCTTTTAGTTCCTTCAGCAGTTCCTCACGGGTTCCGGCTTCCAGCCACTCATCGAAATTCAATTCCTCATAACGATCCATTTTATTGAATACATAGATCACCGGTTTATCAAAAGCATTGATTTCCTGCAGGGTCTTGTTCACGACGCCCAGCTGTTCCTCATATCTCGGATGAGATATGTCCACAACATGCAATAGCAGGTCTGATTCCCGGACCTCGTCCAGAGTGCTTTTAAAACTTTCCACCAGGTGATGGGGCAATTTTCGGATAAATCCGACCGTATCGCTCATCAAAAAGGGCATATTCTCATAAACCAGTTTACGGGTGGTTGTATCCAGTGTGGCGAAGAGTTTATTTTCTGCAAATACATCGCTCTTGCTCAACAGGTTCATCAAAGTAGATTTGCCCACATTGGTGTACCCAACCAGCGCCACGCGTACCAGTTCACCTCTTTCTTTTCGCTGAGTCTGCGCCTGTTTATCAATTTCCCTGAGTTTTTTCCGGAGCAGGGTGATCTTGTCGCGCACAATACGGCGATCCGTTTCAATTTCGGTTTCACCCGGTCCCCTCGTTCCGATCCCGCCTCCCAATCTTTCCAGATGCTTCCACATTCCCCGCAAACGGGGCAATAAATACTGGTATTGGGCAAGCTCCACCTGAAGACGGGCCTGGGCTGTCTTCGCCCTTCGGGCAAAAATGTCCAGGATAAGATCCGACCTGTCAATGGTCTTACAATCCAATACCTTTTCAATATTGGTAATCTGTGATCCCGAGAGTTCGTCGTCAAAAATCACCACGCGGATGCCTTTTCCCTGTATATATGTCTTGATTTCTTCCAGTTTCCCCTTTCCTATGAAGGTTTTACTGTCGGGATGGGCCAGTTTTTGTACAAATTTTCGCTGGGTAACTGCTCCGGCTGTCTCGGCCAGAAATGCGAGTTCATCGAGGTATTCATTTACCTGCTGTTCGGTCTGATCCTGCTGCATTACTGCCACCAAAACAGCCTTTTCTTCAGGCTCCATGATATGTCGCTCTATTGCCATAATTCGTCAAAGATAATCAAGCCGGAGGTTGGAAGCAGGAAGCCGGAGGCTTTCAGGCTTGAAGCCGGAAGCAAGAAAAAATATTTGCATCCTGCTTCCAGCTTCAGGCGTCAAGCTTTAAAGTCCACTAAGTACAATACCGATTGAATACGGATTTACCGCCGGACCGGCGCCGTTTTTTATAAGAGGAGTGAGCTGTAATTGTCCGAACACACCTATAAATCCATAACTCACCCTGGCAGTGCCAACAATCCGGCCGCCATTAAAGAAATTTTTAGAGCTTTTCTTTTCTATATAGGCGTTTTCTAACTGTCCTGCCTGGTTTTCAAGATCCTTCCCTTTTGTATACGCACTCATCAGAACGCCCGCTTTAAACCCTAAGGCTATCTTCCAGCTTTTATTCGTATTTGCAGGATTGAAGGCGTATCGGAGTTCCAAAGGAACTTCCAGATTGGTCAGTACGAGCTTATATTTCTTAAAATGATCTGTATTGGCAGTACTGGGAAAGGCCAGGGTCTGGTTTCCCGGTGCAGCGACCAGAACTTCTGTTTTATCGAAGAAGATATTACTGGCATTGACGCCAATACCCGCACCGATGCTGAAATGGGGATCGGTTTTAAATGGAAAATCATACATAAAATACATGGCGAATCCCCTGGAAAAACCGGATGTATTCATGGAATCGGTTTTCCCGATCCAGTTATCATAACTAAACTCAATCATGAAATGGTCATTCGGACGGTTCTTCAGATTCAGAGAAGCATAAGATATTTTATTGCCCTTTTTAGTTGTATCCTTTTGGTGAGAATAATAATTTCCGTTTTTATAGGATGTTTTTGCAGTATCAGCCTGGGCGAGAACGACATGACTCGACAATATTAACAATGTCATGCCTAGGAGTTGCTTCATATTTTCAATTGAGTGACAAATGTATTTGCCTTGAGGTTAATAAAAGGTTAAAGCAATCAACAAAAAGGCTCATGGTCATGGCCATGAGCCTTTGAGTTACAATGTGTTTAGATGAACCGGGTGGACCCTGCTGGGCTTGAACCAGCGACCCTCTGATTATGAGTCAGATGCTCTAACCAGCTGAGCTAAGGGTCCCGCCTTTTCAGGCAGCTGCAAAAATATAGCTTTCGGGACCAGATTTAAAATATTCTCGTTTCGATTCCTTTAAGCAGCAAATAATTCTATAAAGTGGTCAATTATTATGAAGGCGAAATCGGTAACTTGTCACTCGCCTTTCAAAACGATTCCAAATGCCATCGATTGCTGCCTCCAGAATTGTGTACCTGCAAAGCAGGGTCAGCCGCTTTGATGACCAGCTTGCTTATAAAGAATTGTTTACAAGTTTTTATCCTTCTCTTTTTCAATTCGTACTGGGTATTATTAAATCACGGCAGCCTGCCGAGGAAATCGTTTCGGATCTGTTCATGAAAATCTGGGAGAAAAGATCGACCCTGGAAGAAATTCAAAATCTCCGGGTGTATTGTTTTGTTGCTGCACGGCATCTGAGTATTAACCAGCTGGAAAAACAAAAAAGGCATCGTCACTCCGATATTGATGAATTCAGGAGTCATTTGTTTTATTCTGCTCCGGATCCGGAAGAATGTATGATCAGTGCTGAAATGCTCCGTCTCATTCACGATGTGGTAGACGAACTTCCGCCACGCTGCAAACTTTCCTTTAAACTGGTAAAGGAATATGGTTTCAAATACCGGGAAGCTGCTGAAATATTACAGGTATCTGAAAAAACGATCGAAAATCAGTTATCCATCGCGCTGAAAAAAATCAGTGCCGCCATTCATTTTGATATTGGCAGAAGTATTCCGGTCATTGCTGGTTTGCATTAACAATGCTTTTCCCCGTGTTTTAGTTTTGTTACTCAATTTGAGAGTGCAGCATCTTAGTACTTTCATACTTCCAGTCTTCCAAACTTCCATACTTGCCTTGGGGGTATTTCCCGATTTACCTGTCCTGCTTGTATATTTCCCAACATGGACAACGATCGCATATGGAATTTAATCGCTAAAAAGCTGGCCGGCGAAGCAAATGCAGGCGAATTAAAGGAGCTTGAATCGGCGCTTCGCCTGGATCCGGATCTGCATTATTCGCTGGAAGCATTACAGGATATGTGGAAAAAACAGTCCGAAGAAGAGGCAGCCCAGTCGGAGATCGCTTTTCAAAGACATATGGACAGAATGCACTCGCTGGGAGTTGATATGGGAAATACAGAATCTGAAATTCCCCCGGATGTATTTCCGGACTCCCCAAACCGTTTCCAGAAACGGAAGATGATTGCCTTTCTTTCGGCCGGATTTATTTTATTATTTCTCGGATACTATTTTTTAAACATCCGGGATTCCGCTCCGGCCGTCATTCAAAAACCTATTTGGGAAGTAGTCACGAGGAATGGATCCAAAAGCAATATCCTGCTTCCCGATGGGAGTTCGGTATGGCTCAATGCGGGCAGCCGGCTGACCTATGATTCCCTTTATGGCACCAGCGTGAGAGAAGTGTCCCTGAGCGGGGAAGCCTATTTTGATGTGGTCAAAAATCCAAAAAAACCGTTCATCATTCATACAGGTAAAATAAATATCCGGGTGCTGGGTACGGTTTTTAATGTAAAATCTTATCCGGAGGACCGGACCATCGAGACCAGTCTGATCAGAGGCAGCATAGAAGTGAGTTTTCCTTCCCAGCCCTCAAAAAAAATAATTCTAAAACCCAACCAGAAGTTGATCATAAACAAAACAGAGCCTGTTGCAACGGTGAATTCAAACAGCCCCAGTCCTGTATTGAGTCCGCTGATCAGCATACAACATCTCAACAGAATTGGTTCCGACAGCAGCATAACAGAAACCGGATGGATGGAGAACAGGCTTTATTTCGCTGATATGTCATTTCAC
>DASXKM010000572.1:0-2644 GCA_036496825.1 Puia sp.
AGGGTAGCGCCCAGTCGGCAGCATATTTAAAATATACCACCGCGAGTTTGCTTTTGGGAATTTGCTGGGACGACATTTCACGATATGAATCCTCTCCTTCCGGAAGTATATTCATCGTTTCCACCGGGAACTCCAGGCTGATGGCATCGATGATATGCCTTGCGTCCGCTTCATCCTGCTGATTGAAAATGAAAAATATGTCTGTGTCCTTTGAATCGTACACTTTGGTATCCTGCTTCATCATCACGACGCGGATGTCATCTACCAGGTGCATGGGCCCCTGACTATTTGAAAACATCATATTCCGGGTAATATTATTCCGGATATATTTTATAAAATTCTGCTGGGCGGGTTTTATCGTTTTACTATTATCCGGATCGAGCCAGACGAAAATATTAAAATCGGATCCCGGTTCACTGATTCTTTTTTTTGCCTCCAGGAACTGGTGGTTCGGAAATGAGATTTCGTCATCGGATTCAAAACGTCTTCCGAATTCACCACTCAGCATATGCAGGGAGCAGACACACTTTTTTATTTCCTCCGCCACTTTAATTTTAAAGGTATCATCATCGGCCGGACAATCAATGGAAGGAAGCACGTTGAATCCTGCCTTATTGAGAATGATGGCCATTTCTTCACGGCTTTCCTTGAGGTCACTGGAAGTCCAGGCCAGATAAATATTGGGCCTTTGACGATCGATCACCTGCACTTTGATGGCGGGAGAAACAGCCGTGGAGAAAACCTGGGGTACAATCTGGCGCGCAGTTGGCTGATAGGAAACAGGTTCTTCAGCACCTCCTTTAGCCAGCAATTTGACACCGGAAATAATATCCTTGACGATATTTGCCAGCTTATTCACCTGATTCCGGTACAATGGCCTCAGCGGTGTTGCAAATTTTTCATCATCGGCCGGATGCAAGGGGCGGTTTACACCATCTTCCCTGTAAATAAAATCAACCGACCGCATGCCGCCCGACAATTCGGACTCCAGTAGTTTGATATCCTCGGGATCAATGTCGTGGATTTTTACCGGAATCACGCGGGATGCGGTATTGCCCGCAGTTAATTTAATGGTCGGTCCAAACGAATCTTTTCTGGTTACATCCTGGAAGCCCTTAAATTCTTCATTCCATACCAGTGAATTCGTATCACAATAAGTTTGGGAGATAATGGGAATAAAAATCAGTGATTTGATCTGGCGGGGGATCAGCGAATTTTCCGCATAAAAGGGTTTTCTGTCTTCTTCCGGATTTTTATCAAAATAGATGGACAGTTTGTCTTTCAGCGTAGCGCTGAGTTCCTGTGTGAGTTTATCGATAAATTCTGTTACCCAGCCGTCATATTTATTATCATTAAACCGGTAACTGACATATATATCACAATCAAAATCGGGCAGAATGGATTTAAGCAGAGGTTTACCACCCACCGTCTGGGTTTTGCCCTGCTCCGATGAGTTTATTTTATAGATGGGAACGGGATCCTTTACATTTCTCAGATTTTCAACTCTGATAAACTCGGACCGGATATCGTTTTTGTTGGAGACATTCCGGTGAACCGACTCAGAAACAAAAATACCGGCCGGCGGAGCGAGGGCCTGCAACCGGGCAGCAATATTTACCGCATCTCCAAAAATATCTCCGTTCTCAAAAACCACTTCTCCCTGGTGTATTCCGATACGAAGTAAAAAATCATTACTGACCAGGCATGCCTGCTGGATTTTGATGGCGGCATAAACAGCGTCTGAAACGGTTGGAAAAGAAGCCATCACACCATCGCCCAGTTCCTTGATCCACTGTCCGCCAAATTCTTCTATAATTGGTTTTTGAATCTCCCGGTTTTTCCGGAGCAGTTCGAAGGCTTTCTGCTCGTTGTTCCCCATCAGCGCGGTGTAGCCTACTATGTCTGTGAACATGATAGCGGCTAGCTGACGGGATTGTATCATGCCGGTAAATTAAGAAACATTCTGCAGATCCTGTGAGTCGAAATAAATAAGTTCTTCAGATTCTCTGAATAAAAAAAACAGTTTTTTTGCGATTGCAGGACGTAGATTAAAAAAACCCACGCTGGACGTGGGTTTTCGCACTATCTGAATTAAAGTGAATGCATTTCGGAAGGCGCTTTTTTTGTTTGAGGTCCTAAATCCCTGTTATCAAATGCCCGTTTCAAAGCGGCAATATCCAATTTCTTCATTTTCATGATGGCATTCATCAGCCTGTCGGTTTTTTCAGTATCCGGACTGTTCTGCATTTCTGCCAGCTCCTTTGGAACAATCTGCCAGGAAAGGCCATACTTATCCTTCAGCCAGCCACATACCTGCGCATTTTTATCACCTCCTTCGGAAAGTTTTTCCCAATATCTGTCAATTTCCTGCTGGGTTTCACATTGAACGACGATCGATATGGATTCATTGAACCGGAATTGCGGTCCGCCGTTCAGTCCCAAATATTCGTTACCGAGAAGCCAAAATTGCACTGTCATTACAGATCCGGCTGGCTTTTTATGAATATCATATCCTTCCTTACCATACCTTGTAATTTTCCCCATTTTTGATTCGGGCAATATGGAGGTATAATATTTCGCCGCTTCTTCCGCCTGGTGATCAAACCACAAACAGGTGCTGATTTTGATATTTTGATTTGTTGCC
>DASXKM010000573.1:0-3226 GCA_036496825.1 Puia sp.
AGCATTGATGATGCCCGGAAGAAATTCATGAGCAGTAAATTGAGCAAGCTGGTTGTGTATGATGGAAATATTGATCATGTGCTCGGATATATTCATCAGTTGGATCTTTTTAAGGCCCCGCTCACAACAAAAGATATTCTGCTTCCCATTCCGGCCGTACCGGAGAGCATGAGCGCCACCGATCTGATCAGTAAATTCAGCCGGGAAAGGAAAAGTATTGCCTGGGTAGTGGACGAATTTGGCGGAACGGCCGGTATAGTAACCATGGAGGATCTGCTGGAAGAAATTTTTGGAGAAATCCGTGATGAATATGATACTGAGGAATTTGAGGAAAAAAAATTATCGAATGACGAATTCATTTTTGCAGGACGTCTGGAACTGGATTACCTCAATGAAAAATATGAATTTGATTTTCCTGAAAATGAATCAGAAACACTGTCGGGCTTTATCATAAACCGTCATGAGGCCATTCCCCGTCTTAAAGAACATATCATTATCAATGATTATGAATTCGAGATCCTCGGCGTAAGCGATACAAGGATAGAAATGGTTAAAATGAAATTGCTTAAATAAGGTCATGGCTTAAAGCTCAAAGCCTAAAGCCAAAAACTGATCCTGACTCGAAGACTCTGCGAATATTTTGAGCGTTCGAAAAAAAGCACCATTTTTTATTTTGATGAACTTCCAAGTTTTAAGCTTTAGGCTTTAGGCTTTGGGCTTTAACCTTTTAGCTTTAAGCTTTCATCATTACCTTTGCGACGCCAGGAAAACGGCAACCAGTGAAATATGGCGATTAAATTTTTAAAAAGGACACCGGGCCAGGCGGAAATGTCATTTATTGAGCATCTTGAAGCCCTGCGCTGGCATATCGTTCGTTCCGTTCTGGCAATTGTAATACTGGCCGTATTCGCCTTTATTAAAATCGACTGGATTTTTGAGAATATCATAATGGGTCCGCTGAAACAGGATTTTTTGTCAGTCGTTGGCCTTTGCAAACTGAGCCATTTTTTACATATAGGCGATACGCTTTGTTTGCCGGCCGCGAATGTGCAGTTGCAAACCACGGCTTTTGGATCTCAGTTTATTTCCAGCATAACAATTGCCTTTGTTTGCGGGTTTATCATTGCCTTTCCATACATTTTCTGGGAGTTCTGGCGATTTGTGAAGCCTGCTCTTTCACCCAAGGAAATTAGCAGCACCCGCGGCTCAATTTTTTTTGTGACATTTTTTTTCCTGTTGGGAATTTCCTTTGGTTACTTCCTGCTCGCTCCATTTACATTCAGTTTTCTTTCAAACTATAAACTTGGTATGAGCGGAATGCTTATTACCCGACCGACTTTGGATGATTACCTTGACAATCTGCTGGATATTCTGATCGGGTCAGGAATTGCATTTCAATTACCGCTGATCAGTTATGTCCTGACCCATATCGGCCTGATCACACCATCCTTTCTCCGAACCTACCGGAAATATGCCTATGTGGCGATCCTGTTTGTAGCTGCTGTTATTACACCTTCTCCTGACTGGATGAGCCAGACAATTGTCGCTCTTCCGCTGATACTATTATATGAAATCAGCATCCGGATTTCTGTACGGGTAGAGAAAAACATAAAGAAGAGAGACGCTGAGTTTTAAGTGAAGGTTAAGACAAGTCTGGAAGACTGGAAGACTGGAAGTGTCGGTAAATAGTATGTAGTATATAATATATCGTCACTCTTATACTCTTATATTCATACACTATTTAGCTTCTTTGATCTATTTCCTTTGAGAGTAATGTAAAAATCTGATCGACGCTTCCTTCTCCCGGTATATAGACAACTTTGTCAAGTTTCCTGTAATGATCTGCAACAGCGGCCGTCTTTCGTTCGTATTCTTCAATGCGCGAACCGATAACGGATTCGTTCACATCGTCAGTACGGCCGGAGGTGAGCCCACGGTTTAGAAGTCTTTTGATAAGTTCTTCTTTGGAAACCTGGAGTGCCAGTACGACATTTATAGAAGTGTTGTTTTCATTTAAAAGTGCATCCAGTGCCTCTGCCTGGGCATTGGTTCTGGGAAAACCGTCAAAAAGAAAACCATTCACAGCAGGATTTTGTTCGAGAGCCGTCCGGATCATGCCAATAACAACAGCATCCGGTACCAATTGACCCCTGTCCATCAGACTCTTGGCTTCAAGGCCCAGGACTGTTCCGTTCTTTATCTCATTGCGGAGAATGTCTCCGGTGCTAAGGTGTTTGAACCCGTAACGAACAATCAGTTTTTCAGACTGCGTGCCCTTCCCGCTACCGGGAGGACCGAATAGAATTAAGTTAAACATGTTGACTAGCCTTAGGTATGGACAAATATAGTGTACGCTTCTTATAATTCCTTTAACAAAACCATTGATCCATTGCATAAATGGAGGTGGATCAGCTTTATATGCGATAAAGAAATGCAAAATCCGCGATATGTCAAGGATATGACAAACCGGTAGAACACTGGCTGCGTAAATTTGTTATAATAAAAGAAAATGATCAGAATATTTAAAAATTTCGGAATACTCATGCTGGCTTTTTTATTCCAGCAGTGTTATTCCCAATCAGCAAAAAGTAAAAACGTAACAATGAATAAAACACCTGTTTATTCAGATTCCTCCTTTGTAAATAAGACAGATGATGAATGGAAGAAGCTACTTCCCGCAGACGTGTACTATGTGGCGCGCCAAAAAGGAACCGAAAGACCTTATACAAGTAAATACGAACATTCAAAGGACGTCGGAACATATTACTGCGCGGTTTGCGGTAATGCACTTTTCAAAAGTGACACCAAATTTGAAAGTGGCTGCGGCTGGCCGAGTTTTTATGAACCGATCAGTAAGACAAGCATTATTTATTTAAAGGATGATTCATTCGGGATGGAAAGAACTGAAGTGGAGTGTGGCAGATGTAAGTCTCACCTCGGCCATGTGTTTAACGATGGACCTCCGCCGACCGGACTTCGCTATTGTATAAATGGAGTGGTCCTGGACTTTAAGAGCGCACAGGAAGCCCGGAAAAAATATGAAGAAAAGAATAAGCAGTAAGAGACTTACCAGAAGATAAAAAAAATCCCTGTTGATTTTTCAACAGGGATTTTTTTATCCTATGGTAAGTTTCTTACTGCTTATTCTTTTCATCATATTTCTTCCGGGCTTCCTGTGCACTCTTAAAGTCCAGGACCACTCCATTTATACAATAGCGAAGTCCGG
>DASXKM010000574.1:0-3467 GCA_036496825.1 Puia sp.
ATTTAATGCTCCCAATATTTCAGTTGCTAAAAAACTGGAAGAAGAGCTGGTTAAAAAAATAAGTGACTGGAGAGTAATTGTGGATAGTTATTCGGGACAGATTCATGCAGATTCAGGACGTTTTGAGTTATCACAGATTCCCGGAAAACAAGCGGTAGCAAAAGGAAAATTTACGCAGATGACAACCAACTCAGATCATACTATTCAGTTCGCCTATATTATTCGTGAATACAATACACCGTCCCCAAGAACTTATGAAGAAGCGCGCGGACTCGTAATAAACGATTATCAGAATGAACTGGAGAATCAGTGGATCGATGAGTTGAAGAAAAAATATCCGGTTACTATCAACGAAACGGCATTTCAGCAATTGCCGAAATAGTCTGGAAGACTGGAAGACTGAAAGTCTGAAGTCTGAGGGCTTTACGCCTCTCGCTTTCTAAAGCTTTTCATACAATGCTCTCAGCTTTTCTTTTGTCATAATCTTTTCCCAGTCTGCGCCCAAGGCGTTTTCCCATAAAGGCTTCATGCCGAGTGAAACATTAATCATGGTATCAAACTGCTCTTCAGTAAGACCTTTTGTTATATGTTGCGGGATTTCAATTTTATTCATCTTCACCATTTGCCGAAATTCCTTTACGCCGTCAGGATAATATTCTTCCAGTTTGTCGAACACAATACAATTGCCGACACCGTGTTTGGTTCCCAAAAGATATCCTAATCCATAACTGACAGCATGCGCAACACCGACCTGTGAATAAGCGATGCTCATTCCACCAGCGTAAGATGCCATCATCAGTTTGTCATCCTGCTCAGGGCCCCAGGTTCCGTCACCGAGAAAAACTTCCTGACAGAGATTTAGCGCTTTTTCTCCATACGATTTGCTGAATTCATTCAGGAAAGTACCGGTTAAACTTTCGATACAATGTATATAGCAGTCCATGCCGGTATAGAATCTTTGATTCACAGGAGCATTCATCGTAAGCTCGGGATCGAGAACGATTTGATCGAAGGGCGTATAATCCGAATTCATGCCCAGTTTACGTGTGGGTCCCGTAAGTACTGTGGTCCTCGAAACTTCGGCTCCGGTTCCACTTAAAGTAGGTATGCCTGCTTTATAAACACCCGGATTTTTTACCAGGTCCCATCCCTGATAATCTGCGGAAGATCCGGAGTTATTCATCATTAATGAAACAGCTTTTGCCAGGTCCATCACCGATCCGCCTCCGATACCAACAACACCGCTAACAATATCAAATTCCTGTTTCAACTGATTAGCCAAAGCATCAACCTGTTTGGTTTTAGGTTCATGGGAAACGTCGGCGAAAATAATTTTATCTTTCCCGCGAACCGGAATCCTGTCCGCCAGGGGTTTATTTTCAAAAAAATGATCCAGCAAAAAAATCATCGGGGCATTAACTTTTCTGTGAGGGGTCAGAATTTCATCCAGTTGATTAAAACTTCCTCTTCCATAAACAACGTAGCTGACCATTTTGAAATTCCTGAATTTCATATTTTTTAGCTTAAGGCCTAAAGCTTAAAGCTCAGGGCTTCTTTTAGATAATTTTTTTAAATGATCGTGTGATTATTCACTTCCAATTTCCCGCCTCCCGCCTCAAATCTCATGCGTCAACGCGGCTGCGCCGAATACTCCCGCACTGTCACCCAATTCGGGTCTCACAACCGGTACGGTACAGTAGTTATTAAAAATAAAATGATTTAATGATTTAACTCCTTCTGTATAGATTTCATCAATATTCCCAACACCGCCACCCACAATGATAATATCCGGATCCAGCATATTCGTAATGGAAGCAACTGCTTTGCCAAAGAAATGGTTGAGCCGGTCCATGGTCTGACGGGCAAATGGATCGGTATCCGTTTGTAAAACGATTTCTTTCAAAGACTTTTTTGTGCCGGCAACTGACTCATAAAATTTCTGTAACGCTGTACCGGAAATTATTTTTTCAACACAACCCACTTTGCCGCAATAGCAAGGACCACCCGATTCATCCAGAAAATTATGTCCCCATTCGCCCGCGATTCCATGATGACCTTCCCATATTTTACCATCAATAACAAGTCCTCCGCCAACACCGGTACCCATGATGATCCCAAAAACCATACGGGCCTGCGGCGTCTTTTTTTTCACAACACCCCAGGTAGCTTCGGCCAGTGCAAAACAGTTTGCGTCATTGGCCAGAATGACGGGCAGTTGCAATTTTTCTTCCAGATCACTCTTTAAAGGCTGGTGATTTAAAATAGTGGTATTCGAATTTTTTAGTTTATGCGAAATGGGATCGAGAATTCCGGGTGTGCCAATTCCAATCTTCGTAGGTTGAAGACCCGATTCAGTCTTCATTTTGCTGACCAGTTTTTCAATCTGTCCGAGCACATGGTCGTATCCCCTGGCGGCTTCTGTATCTACCCGGGTTCTGATCAGGGTTTCAGGCTCCTGATCTCCTCTTAGTATGATTCCTTCGACCTTAGTTCCCCCCAGGTCGATGCCCCACATGGTTTGTTTCATATATGTCGTTTTATATTTCCTTTATCAGCCCAGTTTTTGAATCGCCAGCTTCAGGTCCTCCGGTGTATCGATTTCAATACCCATATATTCGGTGAGCACCATTTTTAAAGGTATACCATGCTCAAGATACCGCAGGCACTCGATTTTTTCCGCTGCCTCCAGTGTTGTTACCGGCCATTTTGTGAAATTTATTAAAGCCTGTTTCCTGAATGCGTACACGCCAATATGTTCATAATAGGGGACCGGCAATGACTGATCCCTTGGATAAGGAATTACACTCCGGCTGAAGAACAATGCATTCATGCGCAGGTCCACAGCAACTTTTACAAAATTCGGGTCTTCAATATTTTTTTTGTTTTTGATCACCTGCATTAAGGAAGCTACCTGAACATTTTCATCCCCCCTGAAGACTTCCAGTAATTTCTGTAGTGGGGCTTTTTGAACAAAGGGTTCATCTCCCTGAACATTTACTACAATATCTGTTTCGAGGTTTTCCACTGCTTCGGCTATCCGGTCGCTTCCGCTTTCATGAGTCTTTTTACTCATCATCACATCGCCGCCGTTTGATTTTATTTCTTCAAAAATGACCGGACTATCCGTGACCACAACCACTTTATCAAAGAGACCGGTTTTCACCGTGTTGTCATATGTGTGGCGGATGACCGTTTTATCGCCCAGCAATTGCATCAGCTTCGCAGGAAAACGTGTCGAAGCATATCTTGCGGGAATCATCGCGATACAATTCATTGATTTCTATTTTTGTCGTCTTCATTCATGATGGACCATAGCAGATCCTTCAATGCCTGAATTCCTTTATGGGTTGCTGATGAAATAAAAATATTCGGGATATCGGCCGGCAATTCTTTTCTGATCTCCACCATCAGTTCTTCATCCAGCAGGTCGGATTTGCTGATGGCAATCACAAAACTTTTGTCCAGTA
>DASXKM010000575.1:0-1647 GCA_036496825.1 Puia sp.
TTAAATATTTTTTCCCAATCTCCTTCAAAAAATGCCTGCTGATGTGGATTTTCTCCATAACGCAGGTGTTTGACGGTTTTGGACACAGAAATCAATTTGCCCGGACTAAAATATTCATGAATGGCAAGATCGTAACCGGCAACCACTTCGAAGGCTTTAGCGGCGAGTTCTTTTCTTTGTTCCCTTGTAAGAGCGCCCTGCTGGCTGATTAACAATTGTTCAAGAAGAGCATAGTCCTTTTTGTCTGCAATAACGGCAACATGAGAAAAGTTTTTGGCTGCTGCGCGGATCATGGAAGGTCCGCCAATATCTATTTTTTCAATAATTGATTTTTCGTCTTTTGTGTTTGCAACAGTTTCTTCAAACGGATATAAATCCACGATCACCAGATCTATCTCCGGAATATTGAATTGTTTCATTTCTTCCAGGTCTTTCGCTTCTTCCCTTCTCCCAAGAATACCCCCAAATATGGATGGGTGAAGTGTTTTGACACGGCCACCCAGAATGGAAGGATAACTGGTCAATTCTTCAGCGCCGGTACAGGGGATACCAAGTCCTTCAATAAATAATTTTGTACCGCCCGTGGAAATCAGACGAACGCCCAGCTTATGCAGTTGCGTAACAATGGGTTCCAGACCATCTTTATAAAAGACAGAAATCAGCGCTGATTGTATTTTTATTTCCATAATTGAAATTTGAACCAGAAAGGTCTATGAAGAGCGCGAATTTACTGCAATCGGGTTTCATGACAAAGTCAACCTGTTCGCCAGTCGAATGAACAGAAAAGTTACCGTTATTCCCAGTCCGCTCAGCAACCATGATTTTTCGTTGCGTTTTAAGAAATGATAAAAACAAAAAATAACAGCGTATAACATGATAATACCCGGAAGGGAAATACTGAGATTTGCAACGACGGCGCCAGGCAGGCTGGAAAGATGGTCAATTATACCATTTAACGTTTTGGTCAAAATTCCCAATAACCATCCTATAAGCTGAGCTAGCGGATGAATCAGATTGAATGCACACAAAAGAATTCCGCCAGCCAGAATAATACTTGACAAAGGGACAGCCAGCAGGTTAGCTATCAGGAAATATGTTGGGAACCGGTGAAAATAATATATGCTTATGGGCGTGGTGAGAATTTGGGCGGCAATACTGACCGATGTCGCATTCCACAAAGCAGTTAAAAATTTATTTGTCAATGGTAATAAATCGCGGATTGGCTTTGAAAATAGCCCCAGACTCAAGACGGCCGCGTAACTCAATTGAAAGCCGGTGTCAAAGATCCAGAAGGGGTCATAACAAAGTAACAGGAATGCAGAAGCTGCCAACAGGTTATAAAGCGTAATTTCTCGAAAAATGTTTTTTGCGAAAAGAGCAAGGCTGAACATGCCAGCTGCGCGTATTACGGATGGGGAAGCGCCGGAAAGCAGGCTATAGCTCCATAAGCAGGTAATCATAAGAGCCAGTTTTATCCGGCGGCCGGATTTATTTTGTGTTTTGGTTAGTAGAATAATTTGAAGAAACTCGCAAATCAAAGCAAGATGCAATCCGGAAATCGCGATAATGTGTATCACGCCTGAATCAGCATAGGATTTCAGTAATAAAGGATCCAGATCATCAGTAAAGCCGACCATCAATGCTTCA
>DASXKM010000576.1:0-3407 GCA_036496825.1 Puia sp.
TTCGGTGATGCATCGGTCACCAGGATCCAGCTAACCAGCGGAGAGACCATCGAGGTCAAGCATACGCCCCAATTGTTTAAGGAAATGCAAAGCTGATAAAAGACGGAGCCGTCTAAAAAGAAAAAACCGCTATTGTTGGTAGCGGTTATTCAAAAAACAGGATCTTAAATGTCTTTCGTTCGGATTGGATGGTTTCTTTCGGACAGGATCGGTTATTTCTTTCGGATTGGATATATCAAATATAGATTCATTCAGACATTCCCGACAGCGGGGGAACACTCTATTTTTATCGTAAACTTACGATACCGATCGTTTTTACTGATTATCAGCAACTTTTATTGATCATTTAATCCTTTTCCTGAGAGTATTTGCTTTATACTTTTTTCAACCCTCGACTCACGGGTACCGGGTTGTTTGGGTATGGAAAAATGAAGGATATAAGCTCTTTGCCTTCCCGGTGTCAGTTTTTTAAAAGCATTTTTCAGCGCGGCACTCTTATTCAGTTTCTTTTGAAATTCCTCCGGAATATCATATTCTGCTGTTTTTTTCAAATCCACTTTCAACCCGGCTTTTTCCACTTCAATGGCTTCATAGATGTAGGCTTTCAGAACTGACTTCATACCTATGATCTCCCGGACATGGATGAAACGGATCTGACGCGCCGATTGTACATTTTTCGTTTGTTGAATCAGAATATTTTCGGGATCTTTTAAGAGGGCGCCCTTGAAAAATAAAACAGCGCAGTATTCTTTGAATACATGAATCAGAACGATGTTGGCATTTTGAAATGTATAACAGGGACAGCCCCATTTCAGTTCCTCAATGAGACCGCAGTTCAGAACAATCGTTCTCAATTTATTGATTTCTGCCTGCCAGGTTTTATCCTTACTAAAATAAAAATCAACTTTTGGATTCATGTCAGTTTTATTGATGAACTAAAATGATTTTTCTGCTGGCAGGCCTGAAATACCAGGACAAAATAATAAAAATCGTTTGCATAAATGGCCCGATGATTCCTTTTAAACTAAAATCCCCGCTTGCCAGATGTGAAATAAGGGCGCCTGTCATAACAAAAAAGAAACCCGCATAAGCCCATTCTTTCAATAGTTTAAACCCGGGAGTCAGAATGGCTATTACACCAAGAATTTTCCAGGTTCCTATGATGTAGAGGATATAAAGCGGATAACCCAGCGGAATAATTAAATCAACCATTTCTTTTGCGTGAAATATTTGTGCCAGACCACTTCCCAGCATGCCGAGGGACATTAACGTCGTTGCCGTCCAGTAGATAATTAAATTTCTCTTTTTCATGTAAGTTATTTTTAATATTTGCCGGTTTTATATGCAGCTATATAACTGCAAATATAATGCAGTTACCTGACTGCGCAAATATTTCTTTCTGACCATAGTCATACCCTGCCCGACGTTTCGACATTAAGAAGACGACAGTTCATACCCGCCTTTGGAAGACAGGCATGATAAAAACCGATAAAAAGAGAGTAACCTGTTGAAAACAATAAAATGACCGGCAGCTGCTGAGATATAAATTTTATTCGACAGCAGGTCCCGGTCCGGTTTAGATAAGCCCTATAGACAGTTAAAAATCAGGCATTTTTATTCAGCATCAGTGCTGCATAGCAGGCCGGAATTCTGATGAACCAATAACCGTAAGTTTAGCCAGGGTAAATGCACCCATCGCCATCACAAGGTCACGTACGGCTACGTCAAAATAATGACCTCCCGCAATAAGCTGTAGGGCGATACAAACCAGCCAGGCCATCACGATATAAGCACCTACCAACGGTCGCACAAGTACAATAATGCCGGCAACTATTTCTATGATTCCAACGACTTTCATAAAAGCTATAACACTGATTGGGAGCAGGGCAGTAAGATTTGCACTAAGATAATCCGGCCAGTGAGTCAGTAAATTCGTGAATTTATCCAAACCTGCTACAATCGGAACAATACCAAAGGTTAGTCGTAAAATGTTTTGTAACTGTTTAACGGTTGTCATAAACTATTTTTATTCCGGTTAGATAACATCGGTCAGGAAAGGTTACAAAAATGTTTTCTTTAGATTTTGTAACCTTTGCATCGTTTCTTAATCTAAGAAATATATGCCAGAACGTTCTGAACCTGACTTAATCGAAGACATCCTCGACGGCGAGGCGGGTTTGTATGAATATTTTATTCGCAAGTACAATCAGCGTCTCTTTCGTACCGGTATGTCCATCCTGAATAACGATAATGAAGTTGAAGATGCTATGCAGACCTCCTACATTAAGGCATATGAGCATCTGAGAGATTTTAAAAACCGGTCTTCCTTTGGCACCTGGGTTACCCGCATCATGATCAACGAATGTTTGCTGCAGAAAAAAAATAAACAGCGGCTCAAAATAGTAGGGGGAAATCACCCTGAAAAAATAAGTCATATGGATACACCGGCGAAATCGCTGATCAATAAGGAACTTGCTGCTGTTTTAGAAAACGCCATCGCTGGCCTCCCTGAAAAATACAGACTGGTTTTTCTGTTACGTGAAGTGGAGGACCTCTCGGTGAAAGAAACAGCCGACGTGCTGGCGCTGGAAGAGTCAAATATAAAAGTACGCCTGAACCGTGCTAAGACGATGCTACGTGAAAACCTCTCCGGCTATGTAAAAGAGAACATCTATTCATTTCATTTTACCCGTTGTGACCGGATAGTCAGCCGCGTATTTAATGCTCTTCAAATTGACAATCCCATTCACCTGATATAAACGTTTCCTGCCTTGGGACTTCGGCGCAGATTGACAAATTTCAAATACAGAAATGCCCAAAACCTGAACCGGATCCGGACAGTTTTATAATAATATCGGACAGTTGAAACCGTCGGTTCGTTCCAATTGAATATCTTTCACCTGTTTATAAAATGGCATGCGCTTCGCTTACTGATTTCAAACACGCCCATTATGAAGTGCTCCAGGCCATTTTCCACTTTACTCTTTATACTTTTTTCGATTACGGTGAATGCCCAGAAGGTTGAATATAATCTCGTTCAAATGCTGCACAACGGTCAAATTCTAATCGTAAAGAGCAGTGCTCCCAATAGTGCGGTCGGGATAACGGACAGTACCGATCGGCCCGCAATAAATTTGCAGGGTAACGCGTGGCTCAAAAATCTGACATTTACGAATGGCCGGATTGATATTGATCTGCGGGGAAAGAATATTCCCGGTCAAAGTTTTATCGGACTGGCTTTTAGCGGGGCAACTGACAGCAATTATGAATGTGTTTATTTCCGTCCATTCAATTTTGAGAGCGCCGACGGTCTGCATCGGGTGCATATGGTGCAGTATATGAGTCTGCCCGGGAATGAATGGTTCGTACTGAGGGAATATTATCCGTTGGTTTTTGAAAACACCATC
>DASXKM010000577.1:0-4217 GCA_036496825.1 Puia sp.
AAACACCCCGAAGCAAAAGCTGCGGGGCGTGCGTCATAACCAAAAGTAAAAAGTCCTTTAACCGGGTTTTTCTAAATTCTTTTATATCGGGAATATTGTGGGGCCATACAGGGTCAACTTTGAAATGAATTCTTCCGAAATTCTGATCTGGATTATCATATAAAGGAAAAAAGTTGATTCATGTAATCCAACTTATAAAAGAAAAATATAAAGAAAAGACTGAGGGTTGTTTAAAAACCGACCAGTTATATATTGAAAATCATATAGTTATGATACATAATAGATAATGTATATATAATAAATACCATAGCGGAAATGAGGGAAGAGAAAGGTGAATCAGGAACGTGCGACTTACTGCCAGGTTTAAATGGACTTTATCTGCATAATTTTTTCTTCAAAATTTTCGTTGGGAACCCTGGACTTATTTTTAGTCTTGCTTTTATAAGTATTTATCGTGTTAACGGAATATCCGAGTATCCCGGCAATTTTCTGGGTATCATGAATACCCATACGGATGAGGGCAAAAATACGTAGGTCCGTATTAAGTAACTCCCCCTCTTTTAATCTGACCTGACCTTCCTCATTTATCAGAGAGTTGAATTCAGCTGTAAAATTGGGGAAAAGTTTCAGGAAGATCCTGTCAAAATCATGGAGTACTTCTTCCCTCCCTTTTTTCAGGTTCAGGTTGTTTACCAAAAACCGAATATCATCCAGTTTACGGTCCGAAATTTTTACTTCGACGGACTGAATGAATTTTTCAATGCGCGTATAAAACTCTGAGTTCCCGCTAAAGAAATACCCTATATATTCTTCTTTAATCTTATTTGCCTCCTGCAGTTTTGTGTTGATCTGTTGTTGCAGTCTGTTAGCGGCCATGACATCTGCTTTCGCCAACTGCAGTTTTTTTATCTGCCTGAATATGATGAACAGCAAACTAATGAGTAACAGAGAGGAAAGGGTCACTGCAATGGCATAGTTCACTACTCTTTTATTCTTGTTTTGCAGAATATTCATCTTTTCGGCCTCAATTAGCGGAAGGATGGAAGTCAGTTGCACTTTCCTTTGTCTGGCTCCGTAAAAGACGGCATCATTAACAGCTTTTTCGATAAATGTAGATGCATTTTTAGCATCTCCTTTCCTGAACAGCAGTGTAGCCAGGTTAAAAATGGCTCTGGTTTCTTTTGTAGAATTCCGTATGTCTTCAATGGCGGCCAGCAACAAAAGGTAGATGGCTGTATCCGTTTGTCCCCTCTGAATGTATATGTCACTCAAGGTAGAAGTTGTCACAGCCACTTCGTGATGGGACATCGGATAATTTTCTGTCAGTTTTTTCAAACCTGTAAGGGCCATCTCGTAATTGCCTGACCGGATATTTTTCAATCCGTTGTAATAAATATAATCGAAAGATTCCGGAGCAAGCAGATCCAGCGATGAATCGATAAAGCGATTACCAGAATCATTGTACTGTGGTGCATAAAAGTGGTCGCTATCATAATCCGCCAGATCATAATAATAGCGGGCCATCATCGTAAAATATTCAGCTTTTTCCGTTTTTGAAAGCTGACTCATTTTTACATTTTGTAAAAGGTCAAAAGTTTCTTTAAACAAGCCCGCCGACAGTAATACAAATCCCTCTTTTATTTTTGCATATCCAACCAGTGAGTCTTCATTCATGGCCTGGCCTTCCAAAACCATTTTTTGCGCATAGACGAATGCCGAATCATAATTATAAACCTGATATTCATTGTACAGTTGGGAATATAGGTTAAACATATACCGATGTGAAAAATCCCGTGATTTACGGAGAGCGAGTTTTATGCCATCTATCCTTTTGTCTTTCATCTGATCATAGGAAGGTGAGGCGGAAATCGACCGGTTGACCTCCTGCATAAGACTGTCGGTCCTGGTCTGTGCTTTTAGCACAACAGAGCACAGGCATAATAAAATCGATATGAAGAAATATTTCGTTTTTATGACTTTACCTCCCTGCCTGTCAATTGATAGTTGCGGGCCAAAATAAAACTACCGAATAGAATAGCAGAAAATACGAGAGTAGCCAGAATACTCATTTTGTAAAATGGAATTCCATCAACATAGCAAAGCATAAGGCCATTAAAGTCTTTTGGCCTGTTAAGTCCCCTTGTTGCTCCATTGCTCGCCCACACAAGAAAATTGGAAACTAAAAAATAAAGAGTGGGTGCAGCGACAGAAGCTGCCACGATCCGAAATACATTTAGCTTTTTTATCGCAATACCTACAAAAACCAGTAATGTAAAAAGCAGATAATTCTGCCATTGCCCTTCATAAAAACCGGGCATATCAGAAATTCCGCCCATGTACAATACCTGATAAAACAGATCTGAGACAAACATAGAAAGAACAGGCAGTGCGAATGCCCACCTTTTATCCTTTATTACTGCACCAGCATAAACAGCCATGGCCCACTGGGGGGCAAACCCAAAGGGCCTGCCTGGAATTACCCGATATAATGCTGCTACGATAACCAATAGAATAAATGACCAGACTATATTTTTAGATGAATTCATATGATAATTTAGAACTGTAAAATTAATGAATTTAAAAACCTAAAAACACCTATTTCATACCCGGAATGGATGCCTGATAGATAATGGTGTCCTCCAGTGCCCTGATTTCGCTTTTAGCCGCATCAAAAGTTATCCATGCCTCCCCTTTGTTTCTTTTGAAAATTTCTCCTTCAGATCCGGAAATCCCAACTGAGCCGGAAAAAAGCAGGAATATTTCGATGGAATGTGACAGCAGATTGACCGACCTGCCCTTTTCAATTTGCAGACGGGTTAGTTCAAAATCGGGCGCCGGCGTCTGATAAACCGTCCGCTCCGGTTCAGTCGGGTTCCCCAATATGATATTTGGTACCGTTGGCTCAAATTTTACATGTTTCATTAATTCCTTAACGTCCACATGCTTGAGGGTCAGACCACCTCTTAAAACATTGTCGGAGTTCGACATGATCTCAACATTCTGTCCCTCCAGGTATGCATGGGGCAGGCCCGCATCCTGAAATACAGCCTGTCCGGGCTGCAAATGAACCAGGTTGAAAAGATAAATCGAAAATATGCCCCGGTCTATATGACCCTCGTGGGAATAAGTAATTGCAGCCCGGGCAGCCCAGAAATCCTCCTTCGACTTATTCAGTTTCCCTGCGTTATAATGTATGAGGTTCCGTTCAATGAGTGTTTTTAGATGTCGGTCAACCTGCAGCTGGGGCAATTCCATTACATGCTGATATAATTTTTTATAATTATCGCCACCGAAAACCGGAACAAGAAAATGCAGCTCGGGTACTGCGCGAAGAATATTCTGCAGGGCTTTTGGATTTTTAAAACCATGTAAAAGCCAAAATTCACTTAGGGCCAGCATAAGCTCCGGCTTGTGATTATTATCCTTGAAATTTCTCTCCGGTGCGGCCAGGTCTATACCCCGGTTATTTTCTGCATCAAATTCTATCTGCGCATTTTCTTTTGACGGATGCACCTGTATCGACAGCATATCTTTTACATCCAGCACTTTGAGTAAAAAAGGCAGCCTGCCAAATTTCTGTGCAGCCTGTTCACCCAGGGTCTGTACCGGAAAAGCATCGACATATTCTTTCAGTGACACTGTTTTCTCTGAACTGTTTTTGAATTCTGCACTTCCACGATCATGTGTTCCCAACCAAAATTCAGCGTAGGTTTCACCTTTTTTGACGGGCATATTCAACAGTTTCGGTAAGTAGTAAAACCCTCCCCACGCATAGTGTTGCACCTTTCCTGTTATCGGCATTACCCGATCTTTACTCAGTTCCATTTTTTTCATTAGTGGCTCAAAGTAAAGCAAAAATGGCTGCACATCATGAATTCGGAAAAGCCGGTGAACAAATGGCTGCGGACTGGCTTGAATTGCATGGCTTTCAGATTGTTTGTCGCAACTGGAGATTTCGCCGTTATGAAGTGGACATCATCGCCAGCAGGGATCATGTACTTCATTTTATAGAAGTCAAATCCCGGCATGACGATCTTTTTGGGAAGCCGGAAGACTGGGTAAACCAGAAAAAAGGAAAGCATCTGCTAACAGCAGGTGAAGCATTTCAGGATAAGTATCCGGAATGGATTCAAATACAATATGATATTGTTTCAATTCTGTTAACACCCCACGGTAAACCGGATTTATTTTTTATAGAAGATGTATATTGGTGGTAA
>DASXKM010000578.1:0-5132 GCA_036496825.1 Puia sp.
GGAAGTCATCCCGGGATAATTGCCGTTCAGTTACAAACTTTATTCACTTCTAAGGCTAACGACCGGTTTGACGAACGCTGCTTTTATTGCCTGAAAACTTACCGTTAGGATGGTGATCAGAAGCGTGATCATTCCTGCAAATATAAAAACCCACCATTCCATCGGAGTCCGGTAAGCAAAATCACGAGCCCAGAGATTCATGGCCCACCAGGCAACCGGGCTTGCAATGACCATAGCCACAATGACCAACGTGATAAATTCCCCCGACAGCAAGGTAAAAAGTGAAACAATGCTGGCACCCAGAACTTTTCTGATGCCGATTTCTTTGGTTCTTTGTTCGGCTGTAAACATGGCCAGTCCCAATAAGCCTATACAGGAAATGAAGATCGCGAGAATTGCGAAATAGTTCGAGAGCCTGCTTACAATTTCTTCGCTCTTATAAAGTTTTTGGTATTCTTCATCAGAAAATGAAAAAGTAAACGGAAACTGCGGATTCAGGGATTTGCATATTTTTTCAAGACTATTGATTGCCTGCTTCGTCTGCCCGGGGCTCGTACGCACCAGGATGGTTCTTCCATTATCGGTTTCACCCGCGTGTACGATCAGCGGTTTTATCGGATCGTGCAATGAAGTAAAATGGAAATCTTTTAACACACCGATGATAATTCCTTTTTGATCCCATAGAGATAAATTCCTTCCGATCGGATTTTTATAATTCAATATTTTCAATGCTTCTTCGTTTACAAGATAAGCCGATGAATCACCGGCATAGTCTTTTGAAAAGTCACGACCTTCCAGCATACGCAGATTCATTGTTTGTACGAAGTCATAACCGGCTGAAATGGTCGTAAACATAGGTGATGTGTCCGGATCTTTTCCGTCCCACACTACGGATTGGGTCGCATTGTCAATAGAAGTCGGTTCGTCCGAAACTCTTGAAACGGATTTTATACCTGCCGTCTTCATCGCTTCCTGCTTGAAAAGATTATAATGTTCTGACAGGTCACCTTCCATCGGGATATATAAAAGATTCTCCCGGTCGTAACCGAGATTTAAATGCTCTGCATAAGCAACCTGTTTTGAAATGTAAATAGTACTTATGATCAGCACTATGGAAAGGACAAACTGGAAAACCACAAGGCCCTTTCTGAATAGTATATTATCATTCCTGAATTTCATCGGCCCCTTTAAAACCTGTACAGGATTAAAGGAAGAAAGAAAGAGCGCCGGATAACTTCCGGAAATTAAACCAACGGCAAGGGTTGAGCCACCTAAGATTAGCCAATAGCTGTAACTGCTAAAAGGCATGATCATCTGTTTACCCGTCAGCTGATTGAATGGTGGCAGAAAAATATCTGTCAAAAGAATAGAGAGAAGTACGGACAGACAGGTTACGAAAACAGCTTCTCCCAGGAACTGACGAATCAGCGAGCTTCTGATGGCTCCTGAAACTTTTCGGATGCCGATCTCTTTACTTCTCCTGACAGACCGGGCCGTAGTGAGATTCATAAAATTGATACAGGCAATTAATATGATAAAACAAGCTACGACGCTGAAGAGCCAGACATACTGAATACGGCCGCCTTCAAACTTTCCGTTTACAAAATTGGAATGCAGATAGGTATCTCCAAACCGCTGCATATCCAGTTCAACCCTGAAACTCGCGGACTGACTCTTATTGTATGCATCCAGAAACCGGGTGAGTTTCTTTTCTACCTGAACGGGACTGGCATCCGTGCGCAACATGATATAAGTCTGCGGACTGTTATTTCGCCAGTCTTTTAGCCATGCATTGTCTTCTACCAGGGCCGCCCAGTTGAGAAGAAAATCAAATTTTTGAAAAACGTTTGATGGCAGGTCGGCAAAAATGGCCGAGACAGTGAAATCCTTTCTGTTTTTATACCGGATGGTTTTGCCCATAGCATCTGATGCGCTTCCAAAAAATGCAATGGCCATCTTATTCGATATGGCGATATTGAACGGTGAATTCAGCGCCGTTTCAGGATTTCCTTTCAACAATGGATAGCTGAACATTTTGAAATAATCTTCGTCTGTCCATGCCCCGTCCAGTTTTAAAATCTTATCCTTTGTTTCAAAAGTAGTTTTGAAACTATGCATATAGCCAACCGCATTTTCTATTTCCGGAATATTTTTCTTTAGTTCGACTGCCAGCAATCCGGGTGTATAATAACCTGCGTTTATTTTGTTGTCGACATATTGCCGTTCATACAGGATGAACAGACGGTTGCCATTCAGCTGGGAATTATCGATACTGCGTTCATCTCTTACCCATAATAAAATGAGCAATCCGCAGGTAATCCCAAATGCAAGACCCGTGATGTTGATAAAGGAGAAAACCTGGTTATTTCTGAAGTTTCGCCAGGCGACGTGAAAGTAATTTTTCAGCATAAGCCGGATGTTGTGCTATACTTCTGCATCCAAGGGGATGCCGGAATAAATTACTCTACTAATCAATGATTTAAAATCCGGATTTGTTGAAGACTGACCGATTTTGATACAACCGCTGTTCAGTTTTTTATACCGGTTACTTTTTGATTGGAAACTTCTTAAACATAATCGGCACAATGTCGTTGATCGTTGGCCTTACACCCTTTCGGTCTCTTTCATCCACTTTGCCCTGCGCATCCGTACGCCAGATGATTTTATTTGTTTTCCGGTCAATCATATCGATCACCAAAGTGCCATCACGAAAAGTGGTAACCTTCATCGAACCCTGATACAGATCCGGATTATAATAAGCTGTTGAAGCAGGGACATAATAGTACATATTATATTGACCCGGCAATGCTCCGGCATTTGAGTTTGGTGCGTACACTGGCGGAGGTGCCTCTCCCATCTGGTAGGTTTTTGTCAGAACGAGTGAATAGGTAAACAAGCAATCCGGAGTCATCGAATCAAATTTCATCCCACGGGCATTTAATTGCTGGCTGACTGCCTGCGCCAATGCGGATTCCACGGATTTCTTAGTGGCCAGCGTTGTGAAAGAAGAAGTATCCTTTGTCGGAAGCCAGGCATAGGTTTTATAATTATTGAAATCGACACCCGGTGTTTTTTCAGACTGATAAAGATTGGCCTGGGGAGAATAACAGGCAACCAATGCGAACAGGGATGTAGAAATGAGCAGGCTGGTTCTTTTCATGCCCCAATGTACATTTCTTCGTTCGAATTACAAGATTGCCGATTTTTTATCTGAATTCTTGCAAATGATGACCTGTTTATTCTCTAAACTCAATATTTTTTGAAAAATCTGTTTTGTTTCCTGAAAGATTTAATGTACTCCTTGTTAAACTGTTCGCTGCGGAACGGATGCTTCGTTTCAATAAATGGTTGGGTAAAAAAAATTTAGGACTTCATTTAACGATACGCGTTGCCGGCTCAAAATGATTCGCATACTTTTAGGTGGCAACCGATCGTTCATATTTTCGTATAAAAGATAACAGCAGGCCTGGCGCCTGATTCATGACGATTAACAAGTCTATAACATTGTTCTGATGAAGATAAAATTATTGTTTCTGTTACCACTTTTTATTTCTCTTCAAAATAAATGGCATTATAGTCTGGAAGAGGCCAGGAATATCGCGCAAAAGGAACACAAATATATACTGCTGAATTTTTCGGGTTCTGACTGGTGTGGGCCCTGTATCAGAATGCGGCAGGAATTTTTTGAATCCGCGGTTTTTAAAGAAATGGCGGATTCAGAACTGATTCTTGTAAATGCAGATTTCCCAAGGAACAAAAAAAATCAGCCTTCTGCAATGCAGCAAAAAATGAATGATGAAATGGCTGACAAATATAATTCGAAGGGCAGATTTCCTTATACTTTATTATTGGACTCCGATGGGAACGTGCTGCAGACCTGGGATGGATTTCCGGAGGAATCAGTAGAGTCTTTTACGATAGATATTAGAAATGCCATGTACACCGTAAGGCAAAAATGAAAGAAGCCGCTACATATCATAAGAACCTCAAATTAATGGGAAACCACTTTCAAATCAGCGCGGTGGCTGAAGAAGAGGAATGGGCCCATGCGTGCATTGATGCAGGTATCCTTGAAATTCAACGTATCGAAAAATTACTGACTACGTTCAGCGAAGAAAGTGAAACGGCATTGATTAATCGAAATGCTGGGATAAAA
Source organism: Puia sp. (assembly GCA_036496825.1). Taxonomy (GTDB): domain Bacteria; phylum Bacteroidota; class Bacteroidia; order Chitinophagales; family Chitinophagaceae; genus Puia. The sequence goes on from DASXKM010000578.1 coordinate 4,157, forward strand.
CCGGTTGCTGTGAGCAGGGAAACATTCAATATCATCGAACGTTCGATCAGGATATCCCGCGTTACACAAGGTGCCTTTGACATTACATACGGTTCAGTCGACAAACGATTATGGAATTTTGATCGCCATCTTCATTCACTTCCTGATCCGGTGACAGCTAAAAAGCTGGCCACGCTGATTAACTACAGGAACATCGTGATGGATGATCTGAATTGTACTGTCATGCTAATGAAACCCGGCATGCGTATCGGTTTCGGCGGAATCGGAAAGGGCTATGCAGCAGAAAGGGCAAAAATGGTAATGAAAGAAATGGGCGTGCAGAGCGGTGTTGTTAATGCTGCAGGCGATATGACTGCCTGGGGTCTTCAACCCAATGGAAAACAATGGACGATTGGTATCGCCGATCCCAATTCCAAAGACAAGATTTTTTCATATATGAATATTACTGACATGGCCGTGGCCACTTCCGGTAATTATGAAAAATATATATTGATCAATGGTCAGAAATATTCACATACCATCGACCCCAAAACCGGTCTCCCGATCAGGGGAATAAAAAGTGTAACGATTATCAGCCAGAATGCTGAAATAGCCGATGCCATGGCAACGCCGGTTATGATTATGGGAATTATTCCCGGTCTGACGATGATTAATCAGATGAAGGGCATTGAAGCGATTATTGTCGATGACTATGATAAAGTATATGCTTCCGGTAACATTCATTTCAATTGAATATTAAAATCAGGCTATGATAAGATTCGGACTCCTTTTGTTTACAGCGTTGGCCATGGCTTCCTGTTCACATGTAAAAGAATATCAGAAAAGCAGGATCAATGATTCCGAGATGTCTCTTTCCAGCAGGCATGTTGAAAAAAATGAACTCAACGCACAATCCTATCGGGAAGGATCGTCCGGCGCCAACGGCGGCAAAACGGGTGGTGGATGTGGATGTAACTAGATTTTAATTTGTAAAAGA
>DASXKM010000579.1:0-3942 GCA_036496825.1 Puia sp.
TTTTTCCAATAAGCTGCAATCGAAACACCACGGTAAATAGCACCGGCCGCATAAACATCCGGAGACTGATCCGCCGGTGGTGTAACGGGCTGGACGGGTGGAACGGGTTGAACAGTTTGTTCCTGCGAATTTTTACTGCATCCTGAAAATAAAATGAGCGAGGCGAATAGCAAACAGGGTATCGGGTTTTTCATGCACTAATATAATCGCCCAAAAATAAAATACAAAAAAGCTTCACCGATTTCACCTGATTTTTTTTATTGCAGAAGAATGGAAATTTTTTATTCAGAATGCACTAAGAGTAATTACTTAGTTTAAGTCCGCTTCCCCATTTCCTTCGTGAGTCGGATAGTAAACAGCGCGAGCACTAACAGAACAATCCCGAGTGTTACCCAGAGCCAGCTTTTTTTGAATAGGTCATTGGGAGGAACTGTACGAAGGGCCGGAACAAAAACAATATTCGAAACGCCGGTATGCTTTATATTTTTCGGAATGCTGTCTTTGAAATTGATCAGATCATAGTGCGGAGCCTGCGCATCGGCACTCTTCATTTCAATCAGATAGTTTTTTCCTGAATCGAGCCAGGCAACGATCTGTTCCGCATCCTGCGAAGTTGAAATGGATGAAATGTCCAACGGCGGATTGTCCTCATTATAAATCTGAATGGTAAGAACGGAGTCATTCAGCATTGGAATATTTAGACGGATCACAGAATCGGTGGAGATCGTAAAATTTCCAACCGGTAAATCATTCGCCGTGATATCTACCTGTCTTTTAAAAAAACGGGGCGCCCTTACCCGGATACCCAGCCGGCTGATATGAAACCGCCGGGGATTCTCCATTCGGATCCGGGTAATTTTATTACTGTCCTTCCGGGTAAATGTTAACGGCGGATTTTCCACCAGGACCTGCAGAAGCTGTGAACCACTATGGATGGGCTTCTGAACAGAAAGGATATCAAGCGGATCGTTTTTGCCATTGTAAATGATCACCCGGTAAAAGGTATAGGAACTGAGCGGGAAGGAAATATTTTCGAGAAAACTGTCATGATCCTGGATAAATCTTTTTTCGAGACTCACATTCTCGATGATCGAATACCATTTGTTGCCGTCATGACTGCCGCTGAGATTGATGGTCCTGCTCACGGCCGCATTCCGGAACCGTATATAAAATCCGTCGATTTGATCCTTCGGATCATTCCGGACGATCAGCACCGTCCGGCCACTGTCCGTCGTTGAATTTTGCACGATATCCAGTGTCTTCAATAATTCGGGCCGGAGCACGGGAAGATTACCCGCGGCCAACCAGGGAACCGGATTACCCATTTTATCGCTGATACGCAGATCCCTGAAATCTGTTTTCAGCATCGTACTCAGCTCCGGTGTAATGGAGAATGCATAAAAACCGGATTGATTTACAGAGTCCAGGTCTGCCCTGTATTGAAATGTTTGTGCGCTGACCTTGTTACAGATCAGAAGCAGAAACAGCCAGATCCTCTTACTTTGGTTTCTTCGTATCATCTATAATTATATTTTTCAGACGCTGATACATAAATGAAATCACCAGCAGCAGCGCACCTAATAATATAAACGCAACAATTTTTCCAGCGGGCGCGATATTCTGTATATCAAATAAAAACAATTTTATGAGTGTGCCGCCAAAAAGAACCAGCGCGGTTATGCGTAGCGGTTTGTAACTGTATTTCATGCCCAGCCAGATCATCAGGAAGGAAGAAATGGCCCAGATGATGGTGAGCCCGGCCTTGTCGAAATTATTTTCCGCCCTTGTAAAGGAAAGCTTATCGGCATAGTTTATCCACACAAAAAGATCTCTCAGTTCCGCACTGATTATAGTTACACAAAAAATCGCGGTGAGCCAGGTGATATGCGGCATCATATAACTAAAAACCGCCTGATTTTTTCGGATATATCCGATGGTGATCCAAATCAGCAGTAAAAGGAAAAGACCATTGATCCAGCTGCCCGCGAACCAGTTTTTATATTCTCCCGTCTGCAGAAGAATTTTTTCCGAGTCGTGAAAATTCAAAATATTCAGAGCATAAAGCCCCAACACGGTACAGGGCAGTATGATCCGGAGAAAGGGATGGACAAATGTTTTAGAACGGGTCAGGCCCAGCAGCAATCCCAAAACAAAAACGGTGAGATATAATTGAGCATATATGACCTGCAGACCCGTGTTGGGGAATCTTTTTACGAACTGGTCATTGATCTCCAGTCCCCCGGCTGCATAGAGCAATACGATGGCCGTAACCAGATAAATATTTCTTAATAATTGATTGGATATATGCCAAACATAAAAACTGTCCGCCTCCTTTTTCAACAGTCGATACACGAGCCAGCAGGCAATGGCGCTGCATAAACCGGTGATCCATCCTTTGTTAAAGAGTATGGGATGTATGCCCGGACTATCGGCATAGAGTGCGGCCCAGTCCATGATCAGGCTGACGAGCATCAGTGCGCTCACCAGTAATACCGTTATTTTCAGCAGTGATATAAAAGATTTCTGGTAGAGCCAGAGCAGTACGACCATTTCGGCCGACCAGAACAGCGTTATATAATGACCCCTTAACTGAACAGGCGCCGCGAGGGAGATAAAGGTGATGGTGATGCCGATCAGCAGATATATAAATTTTTTATCCGCCTTCGATTTTCTGAAGAATAAATATGCCAGTATCAGGTTCACGATACCGAGTGAAGCAGTGAACAATCCCCTGTACTGGTAAGTGCCCGATTCATTCATCAGGTATATGCCGGCCCCATAGTAGAAACAGTTAACGGACAGGAGTATGATAAAATCAAAAGCCGTCAATTTGCTTCCTCTCACCACATGATGGATCACATTCATCAACAGAAATAAAATATAAAAAACGGTTCCGAAAATAAATATACCCTCATAATTAAAACCGGGTGATCCGGTTCTCATCGTTACCCATCCCAGATAAATAATCTGCGTGAAAAAAAATGAAATAAAGTTGATGATCCGCCATCTTTTATAATAGGCCAGGATGATCAGACCGACATTCAGAATGGTCAGATAGGAAAAAAGTACGAGCCAGTTTCCGTCGCCCTGGCTCACGAGGAAGGGTGTGATAAAACCGCCGACGGTGGCGATGATACCCAGTTCGATACGGTCGTACAGAATTGAAATCAGCACTGCGAAAAGGGTAATCACAACCATCATTGCGAATGCGGGTCCCTGTCCAAAAAGATGATACTGATGAAAGGCGAGGGCAATCGTGAAATAAAAAACAGAGATGCCGCCGCCGATCAGTACCGAACTAAAGGCGTGATAATTTTTTCTCAGACGGTTGGCAAAAAATACGAGAATCAACCCGCATAATAATCCGATGCAAACCCTGCCGACCCGGTTGATCCATTCCTGATCGATCGCATACTTTACAAAAAAGGCGATGCCGAATACGAGCACCGCGATGCCGATTTTATTGATCAGGTTTTCGCCGATAAATTTTTCGATATCAGGATTGTCCTGGAGCCATTTGCTGAACCAGCTTTGTCTTTCAAACTGCGGCATATACACCGGTCCCGTATCTGGTATTCGTTGCATCCCGCCTCCAGCCTCCTGCCTCCTGCTTTCCGCTTCCTGCTTCCCGCTTCCCGCCTCCTGTTTCCCGCCTACAGCTCCCTGCCCGAACGGCTGTTCCTCCGTTTTCCGTTCCGGCCATTGCACGGTTCGAATCTCTTCTTTTTTCTGCTGAGTCTTTGTTGACTCAGGTGCAACAGGCGGCGTGGGAATTCTTTCGGGTGCGGCTTTTTCCGGCGAACGCGGAGGGGTGACGGTTAAATTTTTTTTCAGATCCTGCAATTCTCTTTGCAGGTGATTGAGATCATCTTTTACGCCGGTCAGGTTTCTGAATACGAGAGTCAGGATGACAAGTACGACAAGCAACAGGAATATTTCCAT
>DASXKM010000580.1:0-3136 GCA_036496825.1 Puia sp.
CCGAACACGGGGCTGATTTTATAGACATGTTGTATAAAAATTCACTGACACTCGAACAGGAATTTACGATACTGGAAGAAAATAATTAAAAAATTGTTATGAATCGGTACAGGACGCATTCAAATAAATTAAGCCCAGGTATATGTTGCTTCGGTTGAGATATGGGTAATTTTAATGCCTGGCAATTTGGGTTGAAGCCACTGGACAAGATATTCCATGCCGGGTTCTTCGCTATATGCATGTCCGAGCACAATCAATGATACGGATTTTCCAAGGGCCCTGGAGTCCCGGATATACTCGGGTGTTTCCCATTCAGGTGCTTCTCCAACGATGAGAAGGTCGGCCTTGTTTTCTATCAGCATTTTCAATTGTCTCTGACCACCGGCGGCACCGGGCATCAGTGCGATGATACTGCAGTTTGCGGATTCATCACCTATATAGCGAATGTGTGGAATTTTCAATGAGTCCTTTATATGCCGGAGAATTTCAATGAATGACTGTGCCGGTAACTGAAATACATTTTCTTCTTTTGGATTATAACCAAGCCAGCCAGTCTTTAGTAAGAAGCCATGAAGTATACCATCTGGTTTCATGCGGTGCCAATAGTCATGAAAGCGCCATACCGTAATCTGATACTTTTCCAGCAATTCCTTTTTTTCTTTAGCCGTCGTATTGTCTTCGATCCAGTTCAAATCATCTGCGTGATTATAAAAAGTTGGTTCATGTGCGATGATAAAATTTGCTTTTATTTTAACCGCCGCCTGTATAACTTTCACTGTGGCGAACATAGTAGTTACAATACCTGTCACCACCTGATCTCCGGATCCGCTCTTTAGTGTGTCGACTGTTTCGTTTAGTTTGCCTCCCGGTACTTCCGAAATGATTCGTTCAATGACCTGAGAAACAGTCAGTGATTCGTTTGTTGTGAAATGATGATACATCGGGGTGACGATAACACCGGCGGCGCCTGCTTTCACAACATTTCCAATAAAATCCCTGCGTTTAAAAAGTTTCTTTTCCATAAGGGCTATTAAAAATTCAATCGAAATTATTCTCCCATCCGTCTTTTTTCAATCTCGCGATTTTTATATTTACTTCTGTTTCCATTGTTTTTTTGTATGCCTGCAGTTTTGATGAGAGACTGTCGTCAAAAGCACCCAGGATAGAGGCGGCCAGTATGCCGGCATTTTTTGACGCATTCAGCGCTACGGTCGCCACCGGAATACCGTTTGGCATTTGCAAGATAGAGAGGATGGAGTCCCAGCCATCCAGTGAATTTGAGGATTTAATCGGGACGCCAATGACTGGTAAAGGGGTGAGGGATGCAACCATACCTGGCAGATGGGCCGCGCCTCCTGCTCCTGCAATGATTACCTTAAATCCTCTTTCCACAGCTTTTGTTGCATAGCTCATCAGTCGATGCGGCGTGCGGTGCGCCGATACGATAGTCAGCTCAAACGGAATACCGAATGACTTTAGGAAATCCGCTGCTCCCTGCATTACAGGAAGGTCGCTGTCGCTGCCCATAATGATGGCCACCTGATTCATATTGTTATTTGGGATTGAAGAGAAGTGATGCGTAATTTTTGTTTGATGGCTTTTGCTTTATAAACGAGATCGGATTTGTCAGGACTCAGGATAGTGGCATGTCCCATTTTTCTTCCAGGTCTTGTTTCTTTTTTCCCATATAAATGAAGGAATACATTTTCCATCTTCAGAATGTCATCTATTCCCTCGTATCTGGCTTCCCCTGAGTTTCCTTCAGCTCCAATTAAATTTACAATGGCGGCATGCATGATGTGTTTTGGATTTCCCAACGGATAATCAAGCATTATCCGCCACAACATATCGAATTGTGAACTGAAATTGGCTTCAATAGTATGGTGGCCGCTATTATGAACCCTGGGAGCAGTTTCATTCACCAGAACATCCCCGTTTTTATCCAGGAAAAGTTCAACTGCAAAAATGCCCGGAGATTTTAAATCCTTAACCACTTTAAGGGCAATTGCTTCAACTCGCCAGGCGATTTGTTGTGGAATCTCAGCGGGACTCAGCTGATAATCGAGTTGGTTCAGCAAAGGATTAAAAATCATTTCCACCGGCGGATAAAGAGCTGTTTGTCCTGCGAAGTTGATGGCAACTATTTGAGACAATTCTTTGTGAATATCTACCTTTTTTTCCAGTACCGATGGCTGATCAAAGGCATGATGCAAATCCTTGTCCCCGCTAAGCACCTGCACGCCCCGGCCATCATAGCCACCAGACGCAAGTTTGTGGACGGCCGGGAAAAAATCGCCATATTTTCTTATATCTTCCCTTCGGTCAGTAACTCTGAAGGCAGAAGTAGGAATTTCATTTTCCCTATAAAATTGTTTTTGAAGGATTTTATCGCGGATGATTCGAAGGGCGGATGGCCTCGGATATATTTTAATTCCTTCAGATTCGAGTTTTTCAAGGGCCTCCACATTGACGGATTCGATTTCAATCGTGAGGCCGTCAAGATGTCTTCCAAACTGATAAACGTCTTCAAAATTCCGGATATCACCCCGTACAAAGCGATGACAAAGATGGGCTGCAGGGCATTCCGGATCGTTTTCCAGCAGATAAGTCTCCACCGGGTAGTTGGCGGCGGCCTGTAAAAGCATTCTTCCCAATTGTCCGCCGCCTAATATTCCGATTTTGAGCATTTTTCCAATTATGGCATGAAGATAAAACAATCTGGTTTTCAAGGTTGCAGACATAATAATATGGCCGTATTTTTGTTTTAATAAGTAACTTTCCGTACCAATGCATATTATTTTTTCCTGCATGAAGAGAATCCGGTTTCCCCATCAGGCATTGATCCTTTTCTGCTTGATATTGTGGTCTTCACAGCTTTTTTCCCAAACTTCCAACTCAATTAACGTTCGTTTTCTGGATAATCAGAAAAGCTATCCCAAAATAAGCGAAATGATGAGCCGGGAAGATGATACCCTGCAAAAGCAGTTTGCAATCAAACAGCTGGTTTGGCCTGCCCGATTTATCTACATCCGCTCTTTTAAGTACGACAGCGAAATGGAAGTGTGGGTCAAAAACAAACAAAACGAAAAATATAAGCTTTTTAAGACATATAAGATTTGTGCCCTCGCCGGGTCCC
>DASXKM010000581.1:0-3148 GCA_036496825.1 Puia sp.
GTATGCCACTCATTAATAGTGGTGTCGTATTGGGTACCCGGGTCAGCACAACGCCATGCAGCGTACGAAATCTGGTTCCAGACTTCTCTGGCAGGAATCTTTTTCATTACCCTTCCGTCACTTCTTGCTTTCAACTCCCAGTCTTCCTCATTCTCCAGTTTTTCAAAAAATGAGTTCGGAATTCTAACTGAATTATTTGAATTCTGTCCGCTGACAGTTTTATAAGCTTCTCCTTCATAGTCGCTGGCGTATCCGGCGGAAATCAAAGCGGCTACTTTCTTTTCTTCTTCCTGTTTCCAGTTGATGAAGTCCATTATTTCCGGATGATCCAGATCCAGGCACACCATTTTTGCTGCGCGGCGGGTGGTGCCACCCGATTTGATGGCTCCAGCCGCGCGATCGCCGATTTTAAGGAAACTCATGAGGCCGCTGGATGTGCCGCCTCCGCTGAGTTTTTCTCCCTCGCCCCGGATATTCGAAAAATTCGTTCCTACACCGGATCCGTATTTGAAAATGCGGGCTTCGCGAACCCATAGGTCCATAATGCCCCCATCATTTACGAGATCATCATCCACACTCAGAATAAAACAGGCGTGGGGTTGCGGGCGCTCATAAGCAGAAGTGGATTTTTTTAACTGGCCATCATTCTGATCAACGTAATAATGACCCTGTGGTTTTCCGGTAATGCCATAACTCTCATACAATCCGGTATTGAACCATTGCGGACTATTGGGAACGCATGCCTGGTTCAAAATGGAATAAACCAGTTCCTCGTAAAAAATATTCGCATCTTTTGTAGTAGAGAAGTAGCCATATTTTACACCCCAGACTTTCCAGCAATTGGCCATGCGATGGGCAACCTGTTTTACAGACGTTTCACGACCAAGTGTTCCATCGGCCAGAGGTACTCCTGCTTTACGGAAATACTTCTGCGCCAGGATATCCGTCGCGATCTGGCTCCATCCTTTGGGAACTTCAACATTATTCATTTCAAATACGATTTCTCCCGACGGATTTCGGATCACCGAACTGCGGTAATCATATTGGAACTGATCAAAAACCTGGATGTCGTCGCGGGTGTAACGCCGGTTGAAAAGCAAACCGTTCGCAGATTGCGTATGAGTCATGATATAAAAAATCTTAGTTTGTTAAGAAAAGGTTACTGGCAAAAGTGGAAATCGAAAGTATTTTTTCCATTTGAATTTTCAATCTCTTAGATATCCCCACATGTGGAAAATATAAGTTGATAAATCATGAAGCTCAAGCCGGTATTATGTTGCCGGATTTTATGCACAATCTTCCCGGTTTGTCCACAAAAAAAGTTTTGGAGAAACTCAAATATTCGATTATCGGATTTCAAAAAATAACATCCAGCCTCCGGAAATTGTTTGAGAATTGTTTACACGTATTCTCGGCGGAAGGTTTCGGAAAGCGGGAAAGTTTTCGCACATTTGTAAGGTAATCAACCACATGAAGGAAGAAATTTATTCAGCTCTACTTCTTAAAAAAAAAACGCGGCGCAAATCCTTCGCACTGCTCATCGACCCTGATAAAGTAGATCAGGCAAACCTACCGGTACTCGTCGACCTTGCTGTACAAGCCAGGGTGGATTATCTGTTTGTAGGCGGAAGCCTTATAGTAACCAATCACCTGGACCAGGTAGTCCTGCAGATAAAATCCCAATGTAAAATTCCCATTATCCTTTTTCCCGGAACACCCTCTCAGGTGTCTGCACACGCGGATGCGTTACTTTACCTTTCCCTGATCTCAGGCCGTAACCCTGAGCTTTTGATTGGTCAGCATGTTGTGTCTGCACCGGCTGTGAGAAAGAGCGGGCTGGAAATCATATCAACAGGCTATATGGTTATAGACGGGGGAGCACCTACCACCGTTTCCTACATCAGCAATGCACTTCCGATTCCGGCAGATAAAAATGAAATCGCATTATGCACTGCCATGGCAGGGGAAATGCTGGGTATGAAAATGATTTATATGGATGCCGGCAGCGGCGCCCGCAGACCGGTTGCAACCGAGATGATTGAAAAGGTTTCTGAAAATATCGAAATTCCGTTACTTATTGGAGGTGGAATTCAGGATCCTGAAAAAGTGTATCACAATGCGAGGGCCGGCGCGGATATCATCGTGGTAGGAAATGCCATCGAGAAAGATGTCTCTCTCTTATCTGAAATGGCCTCGGCACTCCATTCCGTATCAGTTAAATAAGTCAAAGCCGGAATTTCCATATTGTTAAGTTTCAGGGATTTCCCTCAAAAAATATTAAATAATCTCAGGAAAAGCTGTTACTTTGTCCTGTTAACAAGTTTAGTCATCCCATTTTTCATGAAATGAAAAAAAACTCACCCATATCAGTCCTCACCGGAATGATATTGCACGCCTTCAATAAGCGTGGGTTTTTTGTAGCGCCTGTATGCGTTATTTTTTCCGTTCGTCCCATTCCCTTTTGGGTACGACGTTGATATTTCCTATCCATAGTTTTCCATATTCAGGATCTATGTCCGTAGTCAGCCGGCCACTATAATTCAATGACCCCGTCATTGGTATTCAATTATCTCACGTATACTTCAATGGAACAAGAACAAAAGTTCAGGATACTTATCGCAAATGCCTCTTATCAGGATTTTGCGAAGATCATTTGTGACGAAATGGAATCCTCCGCCAAAGCACGCGGTACCGGAATTGCAAAAAGAAGTCCTGATTATATCAGGGAAAAAATGCGCGAAGGCAAATCAGTCATTGCCTTTACCGAAGAAGGCATCTGGGCGGGATTCTGCTATATCGAAACCTGGAGCCATGGCGAATATGTAGCCAATTCAGGACTTATCGTTGCGCCACCTTTTCGTAAAAGCGGACTCGCAAAAAATATCAAGAAAAAGATATTTGACCTCAGCCAGAAACTATATCCCAATGCCAAACTCTTTGGACTCACTACCGGACTGGCCGTTATGAAGATTAATTCAGACCTGGGTTACGAACCGGTTACATATTCCGAACTCACGCAGGATGAAGCCTTCTGGGCCGGCTGCAAAAGTTGTGTGAATTACGAAATCCTCATGAGTAAGGAGAGGAAAAACTGTATGTGTACCGCCATGCTTTATGATCCTAAAGAACACAAGCCCAAAGAAGAGGC
>DASXKM010000582.1:0-9537 GCA_036496825.1 Puia sp.
TGAAGCCCATGGAATTGCCCATCCAGTTTTTTTTGGATTTTGCATGGGATACAAAAAAATGGAACGCCGGCAATATCGCGGGCTATACGCGCGAATGGGCAGAACAAATATTTGGAAAACAATACGCGTCGGAAATCGCAGGAATATTATCAGCGTATACAAAATATAACAGCCGCAGAAAACCGGAACTTCTCGCGCCGGATACGTACAGTCTCATTAATTACAGAGAGGCGGAAACCATTGAAACAGAATATAGCCGGCTCGCTCAAAAAGCAGAATCCATATACAGAAAAATTCCGGCCGCCTACAGGGATGCTTATTATCAGCTTGTTTTGTATCCTGTGAAAGCCTGCGCGAACCTGAATAAACTCTACGTGACTTCCGGGAAAAACAGGTTGTATGCTGAACAGGGCCGTGCTTCAGCCAACGATGAGGGTGACAATGTCAAAAAATATTTTAAGGCAGATTCATTACTCTCAAAATATTATAATACCGTCATGTCCAGAGGTAAATGGGATCATATGATGGATCAGACCCATATCGGATATACGTATTGGCAACAGCCCGAAAAAAATGTGCGGCCCGAAATAAAATATATTCAATTGTCGGATGTGGCGGAACCGGGACTTGCGATTGAAGGGGCCGAGGCCTGGTGGCCCCGGGAAACAGCCGAAGCGGTGTTACCCGAATTTAATTCCTTGCTGAATCAATCACACTATTTTGAATTATTCAACCGGGGGGTCAAACCGTTTACATTTTCGATCCTCTCACCGGTACCCTGGATAAAAATCTCAGGACAAAACGGGATTGTAAAAAAACAGGAAAGGCTCTGGGTACAGGTAAACTGGAAAACCGCACCGGCAGGTATTCACAAATTCCCGATTATCATCTCGGTAACGGGAAAACAGCCGTTGGCTGTTTTCGTCGTCGTTAAAAATTACAAATCTTCAAAAGAAACTCAGTTTAAAGGCTTTGTTGAAACCAATGGTTATGTTTCGATGGAAGCTGCACATTATAGCCTTGCGGTCAGCCAGCCGTCGACCGGCTGGATGCTGATTCCGGATATCGGCCGCACCGGATCCGGTATGACTACCAAACCCGTAACGGCCGCCCGGCAAAATCCCGGACCCCAAACACCCAGGCTCGAATACGATCTTCTCGTATTTGATACCGGTAAAATACAGGTACAAACATATTTTTCACCGACGTTGAATTTCAATGGTAGTGAATTGCAATATGCGATTTCAATCGATGATGAAAAGCCACAAATCCTGAATCTCCATGCTGACCAATCCCGTCATAGCTGGGAGCAATGGGTGGCCAATAATGTGATAACCGACACAGCGGAATTCGACATCAGAAAACCCGGAGCCCATACTATGAAATACTGGATGATCGATCCCGGCATTATTTTGCAAAAAATTGTCATCGGTCTTTCCCGGGTTAACCCATCTTATCTGGGGCCTCCGGAAACAAGGGTCAGGTAGGTATTTACACTTAGTTGCAAATCATTGGGTTCTGCCGGAACACACTACGAAAAGATCGTATTAATCCCATCTTTCCCCCCAAGCCTTGTTTGTGCATTAATATTAATGCCGAAGTGACTGAAATTATGTAATTTGAAAATGACTCTAACCAATGCTATTGCTTCGCCCTTAACTCAGGACCCTATTAACGAGTTAAAATGAATCTTAAGAAACTTGCTCAGGAACTGAACTTGTCATTTTCGACCGTTTCGAAGGCTTTACGAGACAGCCATGAAATAAGTACAAATACAAAGAACAGGGTGATTGCAAAGGCAAACGAATTGAATTATCAGGTCAATCCGCTGGCCAGCAGTTTCCGAAAACAGAAAACCAAAACCATCGCCCTGATCATTCCTGAAGTGGTGAATGATTTTTTCGGCCCTGTTATAAACGGTATTGAATCCATTGCCCAGGAAAAAGGATATCATGTATTAATTTATATGACCCATGAGGACAGGCAGAAAGAGATTGCCATATTTAAACTTTTACAGAGCGGAAGGGTTGACGGAATTATGTTATCTCTTTCGGAACAGACCTGCGATATCACACACCTGAAAGAATTAAAGGAAAGAGGAATACCACTTATTTTATTTGACAGAATTACCGACCAGCTGGATGTAAACATGGTCACCACCGATAATTTTGCCGGCGGGAAAAAAGCCACCGAGCACCTGATCGAAAAGGGCTGCCGTCGGATAGGCTTTCTGGCGATATCAAAAACCGTTTCAGTAAGTACCGGCAGAATGAACGGATATCTGCAGGCACTGAAAGAAAATTCGATGGACCGCGAAGACGATCTGATACAGTATTGCGACGGAGATGACCGGATGAATAAAGACCTGATCAGGAAATTACTAACCGGTAGTAACAGGCCGGATGGAATTTTTGCTTCCGTGGAAACGCTGGCTATTTCAACTTATGAAGTGTGTGAAGAATTGGGATTAAATATCCCAAAGGATTTAAAAGTAATCGCATTTTCAAATTCGTATCTCGCGGCCCTGCTGAATCCTTCGCTCACAGCCATTGCCCAGCCTGCTTTTGAAATGGGCAGGGAAGCTGCGGCAACGCTGGTCAATCTGGTCGAGAAGAAAGAATCCCGGTTCCGCCCCCAAAGGTCTGAAATAAAATCACGTCTGATCGAGAGAAATTCCACAAAATAAAGGCTGTTCGGGAGATCCGTTGAAGATTATAATCCGTAAGGATTTATCAGTTGAATTTTCCCTGATTCATCATGTGCAAGTTCAGTCAGTTTCACTGATCTCAGGTGTGTGACTCCCTTGCTCAGACTGGAATCATGATAAAAGAGCCACCACTTACAATTAAAAAAACAAATCGAATGATGAGTTGTCCATCCAACCACCGGGCTCAGGATGATCCCCCTGTATGTGAAAGGTCCATAAGGACTATCACCTGTAGCATAACAAATCAAATGCGTATCTCCTGTTGAATAGGAGAAATAATATTTATTTCTGTATTTGTGCATCCAGGATGCTTCAAAAAATCTCCTGTTATTGTCACCCGCTAAAATCGGAAGACCCTGTTGGTCAAGAATGATGATCTCCTTGCTTTCTCCTTCAAAGGATTTCATGTCTTCTGTCATCAAAGCAACCCTGGGCCCCAAAGATTTTTCATCGGATAACGGTTCTTTGTGTTCCGGATTATATTGATTGTTCCTGTATAATTGCAGTTGCCCGCCCCAGAGTCCGCCAAAATACATATAATATTTTCCGTCATCATCCTGAAAAACGGCAGGATCAATCGAATAACTATTTTTAATAGGTTCTGGTTCCGGAGTAAAAGGACCTTCGGGTGAATTTCCGGTGGCCACACCAATCCGGAAGATTCCGTCTGGTTTTTTTGCAGGGAAATAGAAGAAGTATTTTCCATTTCTGTATGCGGCATCCGGTGCCCACATTTGCTTTTCCGCCCAGGGCACGTCGGTTACATGCAGGGCAACACCATGATCTCTGACAGCGGAATCAGTATTGTCCATAGAAAGAACATGATAATCTTCCATGGCAAAATGGCCACCGAGATCGTCAAACGGAACGCCAGCATCAACATCATGCGAAGGATAAATAAATATTTTCCCTTCAAATACATGTGCAGACGGGTCTGCGGTATAGATATGTTTTACCAGCGGTTGTGAAATCGCTTTTTTATTTAAATCTTCAAAATCTATATGGCTGATATTGTCTTCCGGCATATTCGTTATTTTACGCGGTGTCAGGCTCTTCTTTCTTTCAGATCCTGTTCTATCGTCAGCTCCATTTTTTTATTTATTTTATAACCGATCAGCAGCCCTACCCCCAAAATAAAAATGATACCGGGATAAATGCTAACCGACAATTTTATTCCGGATATCGTGCCCGCGGTTTGAATCGGAGCATCAGCAATATATCCGTATTTCGCCAACAGTCCGGCGCCCAGGGCGCCCCCTACGCTCAGCCCCACTTTTAAACCAAATATCATGGCAGAAAAAATAATTGCGGTCGCCCGTCTGTTGTTTTTCCATTCGCTATAGTCCGCCACGTCGGCGATCATGGCCCACAATAATGGGATGGTAACTCCATAAAAAAAACCATGCAAAATCTGGGTCACAAATACGAACCCGATGGCGGCAGGAGAATAAAAACAGAACATCAAAAGAAACAGCGCGGATAAAAAAAGAAAAGTTCCAAATACATCTCTTTTACCAAACCGGTCGGCCAGCGGTTTTGAAAACAGGATTCCCGCAATCATAAAAATAATACCACTGGCATTAAACAGACTGTTTCCCGAAGTGGCGGCATCGGAGGGCCATTGAAATCCGGTAGTATGATAAAGCCAGACCGTAAATTGATTAAAACCGATATTTTCTAAAAAGGACGTGATGGCAGACGCATCCAGATAGTATTTGAAATAGTAAATATACATGCCCCCTTTCAGTGCAAGTGTTATAAAAACGAGGATCGTCAGAAAAAGCATGATGACCCAGGGTCTGTTTTTAAAAAGATCCTTCAGATCCTGGGATACCGAACTTTTTTTGGTTTGGGCAGGCACTATTCTTTCCCTGGTAGTCAGGAAAGTAATAATGAAGAAAAGCACACCCGTAACAGCAAAAAAGGTCATCACTATTTTAAATCCGGCGGCCTTGTCTCCATGCCCGAATATTAGCACCATCGGAAGCAATAATACCTGTATGATAAACTGTGCAATCATAACGGCTACAAACCGATAAGAAGAAAGACTGTTTCGCTGTTTCATATCGCCCGTAATCACACCACTGAGCGCGGAATAGGGCAGGTTATTGGCTGAATAAATAATCACCAGCAGAAAATAAGTTACCAGCGCGTATATTACTTTACCGGACTCAGCAAAATCAGGTGTGGAGAAAGCAAGCATGGCGATCACTCCAAATGGAACGGATGTCCACAATATCCAGGGCCTGAATTTTCCCCAACGGGTATGGGTACGGTCTGCAATGGCGCCCATAATTACATTAAAAAAAGCGCCAAAAAAACCCCCTACAAATATGATAAAGCTGGCGGTGGCTGCCGGAATTTTATATACATCAGTATAAAAAAAAGCCAGGAAAGTCATCAGGGTCTGAAAGATAAGATTGGCCGAAAGGTCACCCAGGCTATAACCAATTTTCTCCAGTACGGATAATTTTTGTGTGGGTTCAGTCATACAATGTTATAAACTCGTCAATAAATTATAACGCGATCACCTTATCAAAGGCAGTCTTCGGTTTAAAATTTCTGTCAAAAAGCAATGGATAATTTGTTCTTCCTTTTATGGGCCAGTTATTTAGCCAGGACTGACCATCATTTACACCCCAAAAAGTGACTCTTTCAATTTTGTCTTTATATTTTATAAACAGCTTAAACAAATCCTCGTAACAGGTCGCGAGTTTTGTCTGCAGGGAATCCGGCAGACCATTTAGATATGGATTCATAAAGGGACTGCCCTGATAATTTTGATTCACGTCTGATCCTTTGAGATCCCAGGGATTGGGCAGACAGGTCAGATCAAGTTCTGTAAAACTTATTTTTAATCCAAGTGCAGAATATTCCCGGATGCTGTTTTCGATTTCTTTTAAAGGAGGTCCCTGGATACTCCAGTGTCCCTGAATTCCGATACCGTCAATTCTCGTTCCGCCTGCTCTTAGTTTTTTTACAAGTGAAATTACGCCTGCTCTTTTTTCAGGTTGCTCAATATTATAGTCATTGTAATAAAGCTCTGCATCGGGAGCAGCCTTTGCGGCCAGTTGAAATGCAAGCCGTATATAATCTTCTCCCAGTTTCTCCAGGAAAATCGATTTCCTGAAGGAGCCGTCTTCATTCAATGCTTCATTGACCACATCCCAGCTGTTTACTTTTCCCGCATAACGGCCGGCTATCGTGTTGATGTGGTTGGTCATGAAAAGAATGAGCGAATCGCTGCTTTTTATATTTTTCACAAAGGCAGAAAGCTGACTATGCCATATCAGTGTGTGACCGACAACAAACATTTTATGTTTTATGCCATAGGCCACAAATTTGTCGGCCAGGTCAAAATGATATTCATTCCATCCGGGATGAATGATTTCACATTTCATAATATTTTCCGGACTGATGGAATTGAATTGTTCCGGTATGAGGGATGAAGCCGTTGAATTGGTTTCTTCAATTTCGGAAACATTCAGGGCTGCCCCGATAAGAAAATCATTTTTAAAATGATTTTTTAGCGAACTGTCCAGCACATAGAAACCGGTTGCTGTCAGTGCAGTAAGCGCAATCGTTGCAAAAGAGATTTTCATTTCCTGATGGCTTTTCAAAAAAATAGCGCTCGTTACCGGATTCCCATTTTTCAGGAATCGTTAAATGTAATGGTTTATCAGGTTTTCCAAATATTCCTGTTTGCCGCTGATAATTTTCGGCTCACCATTTTTGATAGCGTAATCCCTCAGATCTTCCAACGATAATTTTCCCCCTTCAAAAGCCTTTCCGGTTTCGCTGTCAAAACTTGCATAACGATCCAGTCTGATTTGATCATAATCGGATTTTTGCAAAATTCTGTCAGCCGTAATAAGGGCCCTGGCAAAGACATCGATCCCGCCTACATGCGCAAAGAAAAGATCTCCCGGATCTGTGCTGTTCCTTCTGATCTTCGCATCAAAGTTGATACCGCCGCTTTTAAATCCACCGGCCTTCAGTAACACCAGCATGCATTCGGTCAGCTCATTGATATTATTCGGAAACTGGTCAGTATCCCAGCCATTTTGATAATCACCCCGATTTGCATCCATGGAGCCCAGCATGCCGGCATCGACGGCCACCTGCATTTCATGATTCATGGTATGACCGGCTAAAGTGGCGTGATTGACTTCCAGGTTTAATTTAAAATCATTCAGTAAATTAAACTGACGTAAAAAGCCGATCACTGTTTCCGCATCATAATCATATTGGTGTTTGGTGGGTTCACAGGGTTTCGGTTCGATAAAAAATTGTCCTTTGAAACCATTCTTTCTGGCATAATCAGCGGATGTACGCAGAAATTGTGCAAGATGTTCTTTTTCTTTTTTCATGTTTGTATTCAGCAGACTCATATATCCTTCACGGCCACCCCAGAAAACATAATTTTCACCGCCGAGGGCAATCGTCGCATCCAGTGCTGCTTTCACCTGCGCAGCGCTGTGAGCGAGTACGTGAAAATCAGGATTGGTAGCAGCGCCATTCATATATCTGATGTGTGAAAACAAATTCGCAGTACCCCATAGAAGTTTTATCCCGGTTTCTTTTTGTTTGTCAGCGAGATAGCCGGTCATTGTCTGAAGCCTCTTCTCATTGTCAATCACATCATTGGTGTAATCAACCACGTCCACATCATGAAAACAATAATAGGGCAAACCCAGCTTTGAAATAAACTCAAAGGCAGCATCCGCCTTGTCCTTTGCTCTTTCTATTGCATCTGTTTTTTTGTTCCAGGGAAAAAGATGGGTGGCTTCACCAAAGGGATCGGCACCGGTACCATTGAAACTATGCCAGTATGCACAGGCAAAGCGCAGCCAGTCTTTCAGGGGTCTTCCGGAAACCATTCTTTTTTCATCATACCAGCGATAGGCTAGTGGATTATCAGATTCCGGGCCTTCAAATTGAATTTGTCCGATTCCCCTGAAGTATTCTTTTTGTACAGTTGTGTATGGCATCGCAATAAAATGTTTGGTTAAATAATTTCAATTTATCCGTGAAGATATTCCTTCCCTAATTTATTTGAATATTATTGAATGAAAAGACCGACAACGTTGTAGTAAATAAACAATGGCACTGCGTATTTTAAAAAAAGATTTTCGCATTATATTTATTGGATCAATGGCAAAAGATTCATTGATCCACCGTAAGGTTTAAGCAATACTCATGCATAAGCAATATAAAAGCATGTGAGTCTTCGGGGGTAATTTCTATTACCCCTTTCTATTATTTCATTCTTTTGCACAATATGCAGGAAATGCCATCAATTCTCCCGGCAACCTGTACGAACTTCATTTGCCGTCCGCAAAATTTCACTGGTCTTTTCTCAATTTGAAGTCTGCAATTCATTTTATTTTTTACCGGGTTATCGACAACGTTGTAGTAAATAAAGAAAACATCAAATGAAATTCTGATTGTTTTTTACTTATATATTTATTGAGCTCATTGCGACTTATAACCAACCACAAAAGACTGCTATGCCAAACTTGAAAGTCAAACCACAGGCAAGTCATGTATTTTTTGCATTCATGCTTGTCCTATTCTCCTTAACGGCGAATGCCCAATCAAAAATCAGCGGAAAAGTAACGGATGCTGAATCAAAACCCCTGACCGGGGCGAGTGTTTCTGAAACAGGATCTAAAAAAGGAACAACGACCGATGAAAACGGTAATTTTTCGATTACGGCCAATAAGGATGCAACCCTTATCATTTCCATGGTCGGATACGAATCCATGACAGTGAAAATCGGAGATCAGACCAGTATCTCAGTACAATTAAAAACCGATGTTTCTCACTTAAACGAAATTGTAGTAACCGGTTACGGTACACAGCGAAGGGCCCTGGTAACCGGAGCAATTGCCAGTGTGGACAGCAGGACCTTAAACGCGCAACCCGTGATGCTTGTTTCAGAAGCACTACAGGGACGGGTAGCCGGTGTTTCTGTTGTGAACAACGGTAGTCCGGGTACAGCACCGATTGTAACCATCCGCGGAATCAGTTCAATCAGCTATGCCTCGGATCCCCTGTATGTAATTGATGGATTTCCGCTGACCGATATTACAACCCTCGATGTAAGGGATATCGAAACGGTTGACGTGCTGAAAGATGCCTCCGCCGCAGCGATCTACGGTTCAAGAGCCACCAACGGTGTTATCATGATCACTACAAAAAAGGGAAACAGAAGCGGTAAAGTGAAGGTGACACTGGATTCCTATTTTGGTATGCAGAAGGTAACACAACGTCTCAGTCTCCTGAATACAGAACAATTTAAACAATACGCCATCGCATACCGCGGTAGTCAGGTGCCCCGTCTTCTCCCTCCGCAGATAGATCAGCCTATATATCAGGGAGCATCGACAACCTATGGAGAAACGAATACAGACTGGCAGGATGCATATTTTAAGAACGGACCGATGACCCAGCAAAATATCGGGTTGAGCGGCGGAAATGCGGTGTCCCGTTATTATGCCTCTTTCGGATATATGGATCAAAAAGGTACCACACCTTCGGTTGGATATCAGCGTTATAATTTCCGGATCAACTCCGATTATACAGTTAGTAAAGTATTCACCTTTGGAGAGAACCTGTATTTTTCTTACGGCAACCAGTCATATGATAATAATCAAACAGGTTCAAGATCAAATCTGGTGAATGTCATACGCATGATGCCGCATATACCTGTATATGATCCGACCACACAGGGTGGCTTCAGAGGGGTGGATGCTACAAAAGATGGTGGTGATCCAACAAACCCTGTGGAAGATGCCACTTTGAAAAATCCGGGCAGCAGAAAACTG
>DASXKM010000583.1:0-2898 GCA_036496825.1 Puia sp.
TTGTAGCATTTGCTTCTTTACCATTGAAATGCGACCCAATAATATTGGTAACTGATATATTAAAATGTTGCGCAAATTTGAAATCGCGTTCATCTCCACAGGGCACCGCCATAATGGCGCCTGTGCCGTAACCCGCCAGAACATATTCTGAAATCCATACAGGTATTTGTCGCTGGTTGAAAGGATTGAGAACATATGAACCGGTAAAACAACCCGTAATCTTTTTTTCCGCCATCCTTTCGCGCTCGCTTCGGCTTTTTACATATCGAATATATTCATCCACAGATGTTTTTTCAATGTCTGTCGTGAGCTCTGGTATCAGTTCATGTTCAGGCGCGACGACCATAAAATCTACACCGAAGATCGTATCCGGACGTGTAGTATATACCCGCAATTTTTTTGTCTTATCGGTGGACAATGCAAAATCAATTTCGGCACCATAACTCTTACCGATCCAGTTGCTTTGCATTTCTTTCATTGCATCGCTGAAAGCCACTTTTCCCAGCCCTTCCAGCAAGCGATCCGCGTATTCCGTTATTCGCAAATACCACTGACGCAATTTTCTTTTTACAACCGGAAAACCACCCCGTTCACTAAATCCATTAATGACTTCATCATTGGCGAGAACTGTTCCGAGTGCCTCGCACCAGTTTACTTCTCCGAATCCGCAATAAGCAAGACGAAATTCCATGAGTATGTCCTGCTGTTGCTTTTCATTATAGGCTTTCCATTCATCTGAAGTAAATGGCGTATTGGACCAATAGCCGGAAACGGCAGTGCTTCCTTCTTTCTCAAATAAGGCAATCAATTCTGAAATGGGCCTTGCCTGGACCTTTTGGCGGTTATACCAACTGTTAAACAACTGCAAAAAGATCCACTGGGTCCACTTATAATAACCAGGTTCGGCGGTATTCACCTCGCGGCTCCAGTCGAAAGAAAATCCGATCCTGTCGAGCTGATCCCTGAAATTCGAAATGTTTTGTTTTGTGCTGGCGGCAGGATGAATTCCGTGATCAATCGCGTACTGTTCGGCGGGCAATCCGAATGCGTCATATCCCATCGGATGCAGCACGTTAAAGCCTTTCAGCCTCTTATAACGTGCGAAGATATCGCTGGCAATATATCCGAGGGGATGACCTACGTGCAAACCGGTCCCACTTGGATATGGGAACATATCAAGCACATAACATTTTGGTTTGGTGCTGTCGTTACTAACCTGATACGTCCGGTCGGCCTTCCACTTTTCCTGCCATTTTTTTTCAATGGCGTTGAATGAATACTCCATATGAACCAACAAAAATACGCATCATGCGGGGAAATCTTTTATTTTTGCCCATTCCTGTTACCTGATAAAACGGAAAAGTTCATCTATGGCACAAACCCGGAAAGGCTCAGCCAAACGTTCCGCACCTTCTTATATAATGGCGATTGTAGGTGTATCCCTCGTACTTTTTCTTTTGGGCATTTTAGGATGGATTATAATCAATGCAAATAAGCTCGGACAATATTTTAAGGAAAATATTGCCATGAATGTATACATACGTGAAAACGTATCCCCCAGAGACAGTGCAGCCCTTGTTCAATATATCTCTGTACAGCCTTATGTAAAGGACTACCAGTATGTAACGAAGGACCTGGCCAAACAGAAATATCTGCAGGACGGAAATAAGGACTGGGGTGCCTTGCTCGATCGTAATCCCCTTCCTGCAAGTATTGATTTCAGAATAACAAAGGAATACGCTTCCATTGATTCCCTTTCGAAAATCAAAAGCGACCTGCTGCAAAATATTGCTGTCAGCGATGTGCAATACCCTCAATCCCTTGTCACCAATCTTAACAATATCGTCAATAAGATCAGTATCATTTTACTGTCTGTGATCGTTATTATTTCTATTCTGGTAATATTCCTTATCGACAATACCATCCGGCTGGCCATGTTCAGCAACCGTTTTCTGATCAAAACTATGCAGATGGTAGGCGCTACCCGATGGTTTATTTCGCGGCCGATGGATCTAAGGGCATTTATCAATGGTCTTATCAGCGGCTTGCTGGCTGTGGGGGGATTGATCGCCGTTATCATTTTTGCTGAAAATCAGCTGCCTTATCTGAAAGCACTGCGTGACTACCCATTGCTCATTATGTTATTTATAGTTATCATTTTATTAGGCATCTTTATTTCCTTCATCAGCACGCATCGCAGTGTATTGAAATACCTTAAGATGAAGTTGGATGAATTGTATTGATTTCAGTACATTGCGAACCTATTTTCCACTATGGCAAAACAAGTAAAAACAACAAGCGGCTCCAGGAATTACAAACCACTGTTCAGCAGGGAAAATTACCGTTGGATGCTCATCGGGCTGGGTCTAATCCTGCTCGGTCTTCTCCTGATGATAGGTGGAAAAAGCAAGGATCCCAATGTATTCGATACTTCTCAAGTCTACAGTTTCAGGAGGATCACCGTTGCACCCATTTTAATTCTTGGCGGCCTGGCTCTGGAGATTGTAGGGATCTTTAAAAAGACCAAAGCTCAAAATCCAAAATGAGCCTGATTCAGTCTATTATCATCGCCATTATCGAAGGCATCACAGAATTTCTACCCATTTCGTCAACGGCTCATATGAAATTTGCCAACCCAATGATCGGGGTTCAGACGAATGCTTTTACTGACCTTTATGAGATTGTCATTCAGCTCGCGGCTATTCTGGCGGTTGTAGTGCTTTACCACAAACAGTTTTTTGATTTTAAAAAAATAAGATTTTATTTTAAACTGGTCATTGCACTGATTCCGGCAATTATAGCAGGTGTTCTGCTTAAGAAGCATATTGATTCGATGCTCGGAAATCTCGTATTCATTGCCATCATAATGATCGCAGGCGGGATCATTCTACTATTTAT
>DASXKM010000584.1:0-1735 GCA_036496825.1 Puia sp.
AATTTTATTCAGGAAGCTTTTTTTACACGAATACAGTATTAAAAAAGTTGCCGTGAAGGATATGTATATCAAAATTTTTCTCGCAATCATAAAATTATTTTTAAGAAATTTATAATTGAACATTTACACCGATTGTATAAGTTCTGGCTGCCGGATAGGCTCCCTGGTCTATACCGATCGAGTATAATGACGGAGCATATTGTGCGTTGACGGGTGTGTTATTATTAGCGTAAGGTGAACTGTCCAGTTCAGGATAATATCCTTTGTACTTCGTTATAATAAAAAGGTTTTGTCCGGTCACATATATGCGGAGACCCGACAGTCCGATCTGTTTTAATAATTTCTGATTCACATTCCAGCTCAGGGTGGCGTTGCGCATACGAACAAAAGATCCGTTTTCGACATATAAGGAAGAAACCTGGCTTTGCAACAGTGCGGCATTGGCGGCATTTGTGGTTCCATTGGCCAGCGCCCGCGGTATATCTGAAATATTACCCTGCGCTTTCCACCGGTTTAAAACGGCTGCGCTTTCATTATTATAACCTGTGAGGTTTTCTATTTCCATTCGCGTTTCGTCATATACTTTGTTCCCCTGCACCCCATCGATCAGCACGGAGAGAGAAAAATCTTTATAGCGAAATGTATTGGTGAATCCGAAAAAGTATTTTGGTAAAGCGTTGCCAAGACTGGTCAGGTCGGAACCGAATTTTTCATTTCCGGTCACCGGATCTACGCCGAATGCCTGATAACCCCAGAAAGTCCCGAGTGAATATCCGCTTTTGATAATCTGTGTATAGATCGGTGCCTGGCTGCCACCGACAGTAACCGGGCCTGTCTGGTAAGAACTGGTAACCGTCGTGTCCAGGTTAGTGATCATGTTTTGATTAAAGGAAATATTGAAGTTGATATCCCATGTGAAATCCTTCTTTTTTACAATGGCGGCATCAACATTTAATTCAACGCCTTTGTTGATGTCATATCCGGGTACATTGATCTGGGTGATTGGACCACCGAATACCAGACTGCCCTGCTGTGAAAAGATCATGTTCTTTACTTTCTTGTAATAGTAGTCAGCAGCGAGCGTTAATCTTGAGTTCAGAATGGTGATATCAAATCCGATATTTGTTTGTGCACCGGATTCCCATTTCAGATTTGGATTTCCGATTTGAGATGTTGTTGTAACACCCGGATCGGCTGTCGGACTGCTGCTGTATGCATAGGGAGCGCCGGGACTTAACAATGTATAAGTAGGATATAAAACACCATAGGGCGGCAGATTACCGGTTTCGCCCCATGAGGCGCGGATTTTCAAATCGTTGACCCAGTCGACTTTATCCATAAAACTTTCTTTTGAAACCCGCCATCCGGCAGACAGGGCGGGAAAAGTTCCCCATTGATTGTTGATACCGACCCTCGATGTTCCATCTGCCCTGAATGTTCCTGTAAAAAGATATTTATCATTGAATGAATAATTCAGCCTTCCGAAATAGGAATTGGTTGTCCATTCAAAGTTTTGTGTACTGACCGTGAAGGCGCTACTCGATGCATTTAATGTTTGAATGGAGCTGGTTGCAAAACCCTGACCCGACATAGCAGACAGGGCAATGGATTCTTCCAGTGCAGAAGTTCCTACGACCACATTAAAAGAATGCTGGCCGAATACTTTGGACCAGGTTAATGTATTATCCCAGGCCCAGCGATTTGTTTCCGAATAATTGTCTTTACCCTCTCCATT
>DASXKM010000585.1:0-8171 GCA_036496825.1 Puia sp.
GAAGGATCAACAAAACTCAATAAGGATGAAGGTTTAGAAGAATTGAAAATGGAGAGGCGGAAAACTGGTAGTGATGATTTAGAAAATTTCTCCATATGATTTCGTTGAGGCGCGATTGAAGATACAGATATTTTGACAGCAATTTGTTTTAACCAAAGTTTTTTTAAAAAAAATTTTCATCCGAATGAAGGACCTTATGAAGGTCGTACAGTAAAGCACGGTATACCAGTTAGTTCAGGGAAACTACCTGATTATAAATTACACTGATAATTTTTTTTGAAATATACTTATCATAGTTTTACCAGCAACAAAAAAATTTAGTACTTTCTGCTACTCTACCTTTCCGAATGCAAAAAAAAATCCAGATAAAGGTTCCGATCATTGATTCGACAAATGAACAACTTATCAGAAGCCTGCTGGCAAAAGAATCCGGATATTCAGAAAAAAAAATTACCGGATTTCATCCGCTGAAAAGATCACTGGATGCAAGATCGAGATACCCGCATATACTGCTCACCGCTTCTGTTTTTTTTGACGAACCTTATCAGCCGCGCGAACTGATACATCAGGATCTGAGGGATGTAAAATCGGCTTCCAGATCAGTACTTATTATTGGTTCCGGTCCGGCCGGATTATTTGCAGCGCTAAACCTGATACGTTCAGGAATAAGACCCATCATCATCGAAAGAGGAAAAGATATCCGGGCCCGCCGACGCGATCTGGCCCGGCTGAATAAAGAAGGAATTATAAATCCCGAAAGCAATTATTGTTTCGGAGAAGGGGGTGCCGGCACCTACAGTGACGGGAAACTATATACAAGGAGTAATAAAAGAGGGAATGTTCAACGCATTCTTGATCTGTTCGTCCAGTTCGGTGCTGATGAAAATATTTTATTTGAAGCCCACCCCCATATCGGAACCAATAAATTACCAGGCATCATCGGTGCCATCCGTGATTACATTATTGAATGCGGAGGCGAAATTCATTTCAACAGTAAACTCACTGACTGGACAGAATCAGATGAAAGAATTACAGAAATTAAAACAGCGGACGGCTGTCGTTTCCATGCCCATGCTGTCATTCTGGCTACCGGTCATTCTGCCAGGGATATTTTTCATCTGCTGCACGATAAAAAAAAACAGATCCATGCCAAGCCGTTTGCGCTGGGCCTGCGCGTGGAACATCCGCAGGAACTCATCAATTCAATACAATATCACTATATCAGGGAAGAAGGTCCGCGTGTTGCGGGATTGGCAGCTGCATCCTACCAGCTCGTTCATACAGAAAACGACCGCTCTGTATTTTCCTTTTGCATGTGCCCGGGGGGCATCATTGCGCCTGCATCTACCGAGGACGGCGAGCTGGTCGTGAATGGATGGTCGCCATCGAAACGAAATAATCCTTTTGCCAATTCCGGCATCGTCGTAAATATTGAAGAAAAAGACTGGCAGGCGTATAAAAAACAGGGGCCGCTTGCAGCCCTGTATTTTCAATCAGCCATCGAACAAAAAGCCTTTTCATTGGGAGGCGGTTTATTTAAAGCACCTGCACAAAGATTAACGGATTTTACGAACGGAATAATTTCGGGGTCCCTTCCGGCCTGTTCCTATACACCCGGATTAACGGCTGCGAATGTACCCCAAACGTTTCCGGCGGATATTGGCAAAAGCCTGCGGCGGGCATTCCCCGTTTTCGGAAATAAAATGAAAGGATATTTTACAGAGGAAGCCATTGTAGTTGCGACAGAATCCAGAACTTCATCGCCTGTTAGAATACCACGCGACGAAGAAACCCTGGCGCATCCGCAACTTAATAACTTATATCCCTGCGGAGAAGGAGCCGGATATGCCGGTGGTATTATGAGCGCGGCAATGGATGGAGAACGTGTTGCTGAAAAAATTGCCGAATTTTTTTCATCTAAAAAGTTGATTCATGTCAATGCTTGAAGTGGCTCATCTGAAGAAATATTTTACCACGCAGAAAGCGGTGGACGATATTAGCTTCTCAGTTGAAAAAGGATCCATTTTCGGACTGTTAGGTCCGAACGGGGCCGGCAAAACAACCCTGATCCGTATGATCACGGGCATTTTTTTTCCCGACGACGGCAGCATCGCATTCAACGGGAGAAAATTTGACGCGGACAGGGACGCCGCGCTGATCGGTTATATGCCCGAAGAAAGAGGCCTTTACAAAAAAATGAAAATCGGAGAACAGGCACTTTACCTGGCGCAACTCAAAGGACTTTCCTATTCTGATGCAGTGAAGCAGACAAAGGAATGGTTCATCCGTTTTGAAATGCAGTCATGGTGGAATAAAAAGATTGAAGACCTGAGCAAAGGAATGGCACAAAAACTTCAGTTTGTTACCACTGTTTTACATCGCCCCGAGCTGATCATTCTGGATGAACCATTCAGTGGTCTGGATCCGGTGAATGCCAATCTGATCAAGGATGAAATATTCAGACTTGCCTCCAACGGCGCTTCGATCATTTTCAGTACGCACCGGATGGAACAGGTGGAGGAAATCTGCAACCATATTATCCTGATCAACAAGGGTAAGAAAATCCTGGACGGAAGCGTGAACCATGTGAAACAGGAATTTAAAGAAAATCTTTTCAGGATCAGGGCCACTCCGATTCCTTCCTATCTGCCGGATGCTCTTTTTGACGTCCTTCTGAAAAATGAGGATGGTATTACAATGCGCATCAAAGAAGGACATTCACCCAATGATGTATTGAAATATTTTATCGATCAGCACTCGAATATTTCGTCATTCACAGAATTACTCCCTTCTTTAAATGAAATTTTTATAAAACTGGTGGAAGGCACTTCGCTGTCACGCCAGTTTCAACCTGCTCAAGCATAATATATGAATAAGATCGGTCTGATTATCCGCCGTGAATATCTTACAAGGATCAGAAACAAAACATTCCTCATTTCTACTTTTCTGTTACCCGTACTGATCGTACTGGCCATTGCGACTACAGTTTATCTGGGTATTAAGGGCAGAACCAGTCACCGTGTTGCGCTTGCAGACCAGAACGGATATTTTAAAGATTACCTGAAGAGTGACTCATCGATTTTCTTTGATTTTTCTCCAGGCATCGATACGCTCAACTACGCAGAAAAGAATTGCAGCGCCGTATTAATTATACCGGTACTGAAAGAAGGGACGAAAACCGTTTACAGACTGAAATATAAAAAACAGCTGGGGCTTGCCAATATCGATGATCTGGAAAAAAGAGTGAATGCGGCAATTACCGATCATCTGATTTTTACGAAAACAAATATCTCACGCCCTTATCTCGATTCCATTCGCGCAGCTTCTGATATTGCTGAACTGCAGACTTTTTCTGATGAAGGAAAAAAGTCAGAGGCCTCCAGCCAGGGCCTTTCATACGCGATCGGCTGGGCATGCGGGTTCTTAATTTATCTGCTCACATTCGTTTACGGAGCCATGGTTATGCGGGGCGTAATGGAAGAAAAAACCAGCCGCGTCGCTGAAGTGATTATAAGTTCTGTAAAGCCTTTCCCATTGATGCTCGGGAAAATCATCGGCATCGGAGCCGTTGGATTGACGCAATTTCTTTTATGGGTCGGGCTGATTGCTATACTGATACTCGTTGCCCAGGCTTTTGTTCCGCACGAATTAATGCAGGAAGTAAATAATATGCAAAAGATGAACGCCATGGGTAATGCGCAAATGGCACAGGGCACGGAAGCAGCAAGACAAATATTTGCATTTAAGCAGTCGCTTCAGACGGCGAACTGGCTTCTCATTATCGGTAGTTTTGTATTTTATTTCATAGGCGGTTACCTGTTTTATTCATCCTTGTTTGCTGCCGTCGGTTCTGTGGTGAATGAAGATCCCCAGGAAGCACAATCATTACTTTTACCCATCAGCATGCCGATCATATTTTCGTTTATCATTATGTCCATAGCCGTACAGGACCCCGGGGGTTCGCTGGCGGTATGGGCCAGCCTGATACCATTCAGCTCACCAATTGTTATGATGGCCCGTATTCCCTATGGTGTACCGACAACAGTCCCCTATTGGCAATTATTGTCAAGTATGGCGTTGCTCGCCGGGGGATTTTTATTCACGACGTGGATGGCTGGAAAAATTTACAGAACCGGCATCCTTCTTTACGGAAAGAAACCCACCTGGAGAATGATGTGGAAGTGGGCCTTTCATAATGGTTAATTGTCAATTGTTAATTGTTAACTCAATTGACAATTATTGTCTCACTCTTACTGGTGGAGTGCTCACCGATGCGCTTGAAAAATAATAAACTCTTTTACGGGACAAGGGAAGAATCGCTTCATTTTGCATACCACGCGCAATCGTAATACCGATGTATGCATTTCTTGGAAAGGCTCTGAGGTCAGATTGGGTGAGATTATATTTGCCGTTATCGGGTACTGTGATATTTACGGTTGAAATATTTTGGGGCATCGTGGAATCTGCTTTTCTACTCAATGCACTGTAATAAAACAGCTGCACCACCACATTCCCCCATGTATTGTCGGCATCGGGTAACCATTGTAATGGAAGACCCCGGCTGATGGATACTGTGTCGGGATAATCTTCCAGGCTTGATGAAAGTTGTTTTGGCAGATAAACGGAACTGCTTACGGTGTCTGCTTCGTCATTGCCATGAATCGTAACCAGAATCTTTGTTCCGAACATCTGACTGCCCTTGCTGATCTCATCAGTTCCGTAATTATAATTATACATGGAGTCCTGTCCCGGTTGAATGACCAGATCATTTACAGACAAAGTCTGAACATAAGTAATCCGATTGTTATTGCTATCGATGAAAGCTGCGCTGACACCAACGTGTAATTCTTCGCTGTCGCTTTTAGTGAGTACCTGGCTGGCATTTATCAAAACATAATTGTAAACAGCACTGTTCTGCGTACCGAACCAAGTCCATTTATTAACTGGATTTGACGCGTCTTTATGGCAGGAGATCAAACACCCCGCACTAAAAAGAAGCAGCAAAGGTTTGTGCATGCCGTAGACGTGTAGATGTACCCTAAATATAGTTTTTTATGAAGAATTAAAAAAAACAAACTATCCCCCCACCTTACCTTTAACCAGATGGAATTCAGCAACACAATAACAAGGCTGTTCGGGATTCGCTACCCTATCATACAGGCAGGAATGGTTTGGAACAGTGGTTGGCGGCTGGCCTCCGCCGTAAGCAATGCGGGAGGTCTTGGTCTGATCGGAAGCGGTAGTATGTATCCTGATCTGTTAAGGGATCAGATCAGAAAGTGCAAAAAGGCTACGACTCACCCTTTAGGAGTGAATATCCCCCTTTTGCATCCGGATATTCAAAAGCATATCGACATTGTACTGGAAGAAAAAATTCCGATTGTTTTTACGTCAGCCGGTAACCCTGAAACCTGGACGCGCGTCTTAAAAGACAAGGGAATCAAAGTGGTGCACGTTGTAAGCAGTAGTCGTTTTGCCCGGAAGGCTGCCGATGCAGGTTGTGATGCAGTTGTTGCGGAAGGTTTTGAAGCCGGGGGTCATAATGGTCGCGAAGAAACAACTTCGATGGTACTGATCCCGGCTGTGGCAGATGCAGTTCAGATTCCGGTAATCGCAGCGGGAGGGATTGCAACGGGACGCCAGATGTTTGCGGCGATGTCTCTGGGTGCGGCAGCAGTGCAGATCGGTACCCGTTTTATTTTGAGTAAAGAAGCTTCCTCACACCCGGATTTTAAAAATTATGTGCTGAAAGCCGGGGAGGGCGATACGATGCTTGCGCTGAAATCGTTAGTACCTGTGAGAATTCTGAAGAACCGGTTCTTTAATGAGGTCGCCGAAGCCGAACGGGCAGGGGCTTCGAAGGAAAGCCTTCAAATGCTGCTGGGAAAAGGAAGAGCAAAAAAGGGAATGCTCGAAGGAGATTTAGATGAAGGCGAACTCGAAGCAGGTCAGGTCAGCGCCCTGATCCGGGATATCCTGCCGGCTGCTGACATTATAGAAAATTTATGGTTTGAATTTAGGAAAAGCTGGGCCGAACCTTTATCTTGTAAACTGCAATAACATGAAAATCTCGTCTTATCTGTTTTTTTTGGCGTTGACCTGTCTGGTTTCGTGCGGATTATATGCCAGCGACGGCTCAACAGATCCTTGTTTGATCAAGGGTCAGGTTCTTGATGCTATTACAAAGAAACCAGTTTCGGGAGTTATTGTTTCAGCCGTGGCCCCGGGCGATCCGTCTTTTAGAGAAGTTGTAACTGATGTGGATGGTTATTATTATTTCAAACAGCTTCCGTCCTGTCACGTGAATCTTCGTTTTGAGAAAAAGGGTTATCAAAAATTCAAATACCAGGAAGTTATTGAGATCCAGGAAAAGAAAACAGTCAAAGTGAATGTTGAAGTTTCCCCAGATAAAGGCACAGAACTTTTGCCTGATGATTCAGAATATCCGCTCCTGCGCATTTTGGGAATGAAGTGATTTAGGCCTAAGGCGCAAAGCTTAGGGCTTAAGGCAAAAAAAACTATCACTTCCATTCTTCCAGTCTTTCACACTTGTATTAGCTTTCTCCCAAGTCTATCTCCGTGTTATCTCCAATATTCAGGCTGCGGCTCTCGCCTTTAACTTCCGTATCACTCCCGATGAGAGAATGGCTGAGTACTATATCAAACAGATTTGCGAATGACCCGATGATGGAGTCTTTCAGTATTGAATAATTGATATTTGTTTTTTCTCCGATCGCCACATTGGGTCCGATAATTGAATTTTTAATGGTGCAGCCGGAAGCGATATTCACGGGATGAATCACGATTGTATTTTCCAGGTGGTGGTCTGGCGCCATATTGCTGCCAAACTTTTTCAACAGCTTGGCGTTTGATTCCAGCAGGGTTTCTTTCTTCCCGCAATCAAACCAGTTCTGGACCTTAAAGGATTCAAATTTTACACCGTCGCCAATCATACACTCAATGGCGTCAGTTAAATTATACTCACCATAGCTCGTGAGCTGATTGCGGATATTATTTTCAAGGCATGAAAAAAGCGCGTTTGTTTCGCGGATCTTGTAAATGCCAACCAGCGCCATATTCGATTTTGGTATCTGTGGTTTTTCAACGACCCGGCTGATAAAGCCATCATCTTCAATTTCAGCCACACCGAAGTCCCGCGGGTCGTCTACTCTTTTGATGCCCAGCTGGGATGCAGGATTTTCCAGAATTGTTTTGACATCGTATTCACAAATCGTATCTCCCAGCACGATGAAAATCTCATCGCGGTCAACGAGCTCCTTTGTCAATAAAACCGCCTGACCGATACCCTGCCTTTCTGTTTGATAAACAAAACTCGTTTTCAGCTGGGGATATTTATCCTTTACGTAATCCTGAATTTTTGCACCGAGGTAACCCACAATAAAAATGAATTCTGATATCCCGCCTTCTGATAATTGGTCAACGATAATACTTAAAATCGTTTTTCCAGCGAGTGGAATCAGAGCCTTTGGTTGGGTGTATGTATGAGGTCTCAGCTTTGTACCGGCACCTGCTACGGGAATAATTGCTTTCATAATCAGTATTTGCCAGCTGTCGAACAAATATCCTGTTCATCCAGACGGCTGATCCTGTCGGGGTAAAGTTCAGGAAAAAACTATCAAATGACAGAAAATTCTATTTTACGGTATAAATTAAATGTTCTTAGTCAATTTTAATTATGAAAAATGGCTGGTTGATTTTTGCGTTCTTAGTTTTTTTCTTCAATGGATTTTGCCAGTCGGCAGAAAGACAGATAGATTCTTTGATGAATAGTTATTACCGGCCTGATTTGCCTGGTGCCGTGATTGCCATTGAACAAAATAATAAACCTGTTTTTAAGAAAGGTTATGGCAGGGCCAACCTGCGCACGGGGTATACTATAACGGCAGATGATAATTTTAATATCGGATCACTCACCAAACAGTTTACGGCTTTTGCAGTTCTGGAATTATCTGAAAAAGGGAAATTTTCGAAGAATGATTCCATTGGAAAATTTCTGAGTCTACCTCATCCGGTTTCCTCTCTCCGGATCGGCCAGCTGCTCAGCCATTGTTCGGGAATTCCTGATCATTATGCTTTTGTAGATACCAGTAAGGTAAAACATGCAACGGATAAGGATGTATTGATGGCACTGCAAAAATCCGATTCACTTT
>DASXKM010000586.1:0-9043 GCA_036496825.1 Puia sp.
ACCACTTATCACCTGAATCTGACGAGCTCAGCCATTCACGTTTCCACGGTTTATGTGGTAGCCAGTTTTGGAAGTATTCTGGGTGGATATTTATCCGGATGGCTAATCAGCAGAGGAATGCCGATTTATAAGGCCAGAAAATATTCCATGCTGATTTTTGCATGTTGCGTGGTACCCATTTTTTTTGTCAGGTATACTCATGGAATATGGCCGGCCGTCTGGTTAATCAGCCTGGCTGCAGCTGCACATCAGGCATGGAGCGCGACGATTTATACGCTAGCCGGTGATATGTTTCCGAAGAATATTCTGAGTTCTGTCATTGGAATCGGTGGTATGGCCGGGTCGGTGGGAGGAATTCTTTTTCCATTTCTCATCGGAATCTTACTCGATCATTTCAAGTTACTGGGTGCATTGGGCACCGGATACAATATTATTTTTGGTATTTGTGCGGGTGCGTATTTGTTGGCGTGGGTTGTTATGCAATTACTTTATAAGGCGAA
This sequence comes from Puia sp., assembly GCA_036496825.1. GTDB lineage: Bacteria > Bacteroidota > Bacteroidia > Chitinophagales > Chitinophagaceae > Puia. The sequence goes on from DASXKM010000586.1 coordinate 501, forward strand.
TATTAGTGTGGCGAATTTGGAAGGGTAGAAAAGACAGGTGTGGTGGGTGTGTAAGCGTAGAAAATGTAGGAATTCAAAATTGAATTTGCAGATGACAATTTGCAATTTTTCGATTCTAATAGATAGATTTTTTGAGAACAGGTTGTGAAACTTCGTATGAATTTTCCGCTTATTTAAATAGATTTTTTGAGAGCAGGGCATCGTCGTTTTCGATTGATTTTATTGATTGTAATCAGAATCTCATAAAGACTGTCCAATTCCACATTTGCAAATTGTCATTTGGAAATTCAATTTACCCATCTATACATTCTCTACCTTCCACATTCGCCACACTAAAAAATATCTATCTTCATCTCGAAATGAATGACTTTATCGCGGCCCGTTCTCAAATGGCCTTGTCCCTGGCCTTTCATATTATTTTCTCCTGTATTGGAATGGTCATGCCTTTTTTTATGGCCGTCTCGCATTTTTATTATTTAAAAACGGGAAAACCGGTATTCCGAAACATCACAAGGGCCTGGAGCAAGGGCGTCGCTATTTTTTTTGCGACCGGCGCTGTTTCGGGCACGGTGCTTTCATTTGAGCTTGGACTGTTATGGCCGGTGTTTATGAAAAATGCCGGACCTATTTTCGGATTGCCGTTTTCACTGGAGGGTACGGCTTTCTTTATTGAAGCCATTGCGCTGGGTTTTTATTTGTACGGATGGGGAAAATTCAACAAATGGTTTCATTGGTTTACCGGTGTGGTGGTTGGAATCAGCGGTTTGATATCGGGCATTCTGGTAGTCGCTGCCAATGCCTGGATGAACAGTCCGGCGGGTTTTGATTTTGCCGGTGGAAAATATTTCAATATCGATCCGGTAAAAGCCATGTTCAACGACGCCTGGTTTTCACAGGCTCTGCACATGTGTCTGGCAGCTTTTGCAGCTACTGGATTTGCCGTTGCCGGCGTGCATGCACTGATGGTCGTCAAAAGAAAAAATATTGAATTTCATACAAAGGCATTTCGGATTGCCGCGCTGTTTGCCTGTGTAGCTGCAATCCTTCAACCCCTTAGCGGGGATCATTCTGCCAAGGATGTGGCGAACCGTCAGCCGGCCAAACTGGCTGCCATGGAAGCGGTGTTTGAAACCGGAACCCATGTTCCGCTGTTAATCGGCGGTATTCCCGATGAAAAAACGGGTCAGGTAAAATATGGATTTGAGTTACCCGGCATGCTCAGTTTCATGATCAGTGGCAATTCAAACTCAGAAGTAAAGGGACTCGATCAGTTCCCGGTAACAGATCGGCCGCCGGTACTCATCACGCATCTCGCATTTCAGATCATGGTTGGGCTCGGGATGTTAATGGTCCTTGTCAGCATCCTATATTTTTTTGTTTTATGGAAGAATCGAAATTTCGAAAAAAATCTTTGGCTTCTGAAGCTGTTTGCTTTTGCGACTCCGCTCGGTTTTATGGCCGTCGAAGCCGGATGGACCGTTACGGAAGTGGGCCGTCAGCCGTGGATCCTGCATGGCATTTTGCGGACGAAGGATGCCGTAACACCAATGCCCGGTATTCAATACACATTTTATCTTTTTACACTGATTTATATTTCCCTTGCCATGGTGGTTATTTTGCTTTTGTACAGGCAGATAAAAATGGTACCGGTGAAATATGACGTTAATATTTGATAATTGATAATGGATAATTGATAATGGTTTATGTTGTAATTGCGTATTTATGGACGGCGATTTTACTTTATCTGCTTCTGGGCGGGGCAGATTTTGGCGCGGGTATTATTGAGCTGTTTACCTCAGATAATAATAAAAACAAAACATCAGTAACGATGTCGAGAACCCTCGGCCCGATCTGGGAAGCTAATCACATGTGGCTGATCATCGTGATTGTCATTTTATTTACCGGTTTCCCTGAAATCTATGCCTCAATATCCACTTACCTGCATATTCCTTTACTGATCATGCTCATTGGAATTATTGCAAGGGGAACTGCTTTTGCATTTCGTCATTATGACGCTGTAGAAGATTTTATGCAGGCCATTTACAATAAAATATTCCGTTATTCCAGCTTTATAACACCTTTTTTTCTTGGTATCATTGCAGCCAGCGCGGTTTCAGGAACCATTAACCCCGACGCGAAGGGCTTCGCAGATGCTTATATATTTTCATGGCTGCATTTTTTCTCCCTTTCAGTTGGTTTGTTTACGGTCTGTATTTGTGGTTATCTGGCTGCGATTTTTTTGATCGGAGAAACCGAAACTCCTGAAGAGCGGAGGCGTTATATTGTAAAAGCCAGATCGATGAATGTGGCAGCCGTCATATCCGGCGCGCTGGTTTTTCTCGCTGCCGCCAACGATCATGTGCCGCTGGCCAAATGGATGTTCGGTAATCCGGTCGGTATTGCTTCCATCGCTGTCGCCATTGGTTCACTTATTTTACAATGGATTCTGATACGTCATGGGCAGAAAATAATAATTCGACTGCTCGCCGGATTGCAGATTACCATGTTACTGGTCGCAACCACATTTTTTCACTATCCGAAGATTATTTTGTTTTCAGAAGACCGGTATCTTTCATTAATAGAACAGCACGGAGATGAAAAGGCCATCGAATCGCTTGCCCTGGCGCTGATGATCGGAAGTGTATTTATTTTACCTGCCCTCTTTTATCTTATTTACAGTTTTCAGAAAAAGCAGCCAAGCGAAATTTGATTTTGTTGAAGATTCCGGTTTTGGGCTTTAGGCTTTGGGCTTTAAACTGGGCTTTGGGCTTTAAACCTTACGCCTTAGGCCTTCGGCTTTCCTCACTGCTCATCAACATCCTTCTTTTTCTTCTTCTTGTCCTTATGATAAATTTTCTTCGCTTTTTCGATCAGCTGGATGTATTCAACCTGCGACACATCGGCGGTGTCGTAACTGGCTTTTGCTATCAGAGAAAGATCGTCAAAACTTGTTTTTGAAGTATAGGAGGATTTTTTTAGTAATCCCCCGAATAATGCAACGGAAGCGGAAAAACGATAGTAGTCCGGCAGATCTGCAAAGGGTACAAATTGATACGGCACGTCATACTCCTCCAGGTGATTTATATTTTCAACGGGTAACTGGTAATGCATCCTAAGCTTCGCAAAGGGAACAGTATGAAATGTCTTTACTGTTTCCAAATGAACCGGATCTATTTCAATCAGGGCCATCAGTGAATGACCGGATCCAATTTCACCTCCCTGTAATACATTCAACGTGTCCTCGAGCGCGCTTACCTTATTATCAAATCCAATGAGACGGTAGTTTTTAACTACCGCCGGATCAAAGCGGATATCGATATAAGCTTCTTTGGCCACGGCATAAATGGTTTGTGAAAACTCCTGCATCAGAACTTTTTCTGCTTCCTTCTCGTTGTCCAGATAGGAAAAGTTTCCTTTACCCTGACTGGCCAGTACTTCCAGTTTTGAATCCTTATAATTTCCCATCCCGACGCCCAGACAGGTCAGATAAATTTCAGAGGAGCGGTAACCGTTGATTAGTTGATTGAGTTCTTCCTCCGACTGCTGTCCCACATTAAAATCCCCGTCAGTGGCGAGAATTACGCGATTGGTCCCGCCCTTTATAAAAGTGCTTTTGGCAAGCCGGTATGCTGCACGGATGCCACCCTCACCGGGCGTGGATCCCCCGGCTTCCAGTTCTGCGATGGATTCGCGAATTTTCTTTTTTTCGGCTCCGCTGGTGGGTGTAAGCCATACTCCGTTCACGCCTCCATATACCACAATAGAAACTGTGTCAATCGCCCGGAGGTTATTAATCATCAGGCTGAAGGCAGATTTCAGCAGGGGCAGCCGGTTAGGCAAATCCATCGAGCCCGAAACATCGATCAGAAAAACTAAATTGGCCGGAGGGATACTGTCGAGCGCCGCTTTCCTGGCGCCAATATTTAAGAACAATAATTCATGATCAGCATCCCACGGGCAGGAAGAAATAGCTGATTGGTAATTAAAAATACTGTCGCGGCCCGGCTCTGTATAATGGATGTTAAAATAATTCATCATTTCTTCCAGGCGTATGGCATCCGGAGGAACTATATTATCCAGATTGATAAATCGACGGATATTACTGTATGAAGCTTTATTGATATTAACGGCGAAACCGGTTTCCGGATATTCGTCAGCGGGTATGAACGGATTCTCCAGCAGGGAACTATATGTCTCTGCACCAACTGTCCATCGGTTCCTCATCTCTGATGAGAGGTTCTTTGTTAAAGACAATAACCTGTTTAAAGGCTTGGGAGGCGGAGCAAAACGTGCTTTTAGCGTGATGGTTTGATATTTATCAGCATTGACGATGACGGTGCTGGTATAAAATCCATCCGCCACAATCGTCATGGTATCGAGTGCTTTGGGAATGGTGATACCAAAAGCGCCCATAGAACCGGAATAATAAAGGTATTCGCTTGACTGGAGCCTGATTTTAACATTACTCAGGGGGTTTTTCTGTTCATCCCTGATTTCACCACGAAGATAGTATTGTCCATTGCCCCGCAGGCAGGCGCATAAGGCAATCCATATGAATAGCACGGTTTTCAAGTAGAATATATTGGTTAGCCAGCAATCAGTTTCAATAACGTTTTTACTCAGACAGCTGATAAATCGCCGCCGTGTTTCTTCCCAGGCCGTTATAGTCCAAACCATAACCTACTACAAATTTATCAGGAATTTCGAATCCTTTATAATCTACTTTCAGCGGATAAACGGTTGCCGCCGGTTTATGTAACAGGGCCACGATTTTCAGAGAGGCAGGCTGCTGGTGTATTAATTGAGGAAGAAATTCGTACAGCGTCTTGCCGGTGTCTACAATGTCTTCCAGAATTACCACGTGACGGTTATATAATTCGATATCCAGCCCGATGGCGGTAATTACCTGTCCGGAGGATTTCATCCCTTTATAAGAAGCCAGTTTTATAAAAGAAATCTCCGCATCGATACTGAGTGATTTAAAAAGGTCGGCGGCGAACATAAATGCGCCATTGAGCACGGCGATGAAAATAGGATTTTTATGCTTGTAGTCCCGGTTCAGGGAGTCAGCCATCTCAGCTACTTTTTTCAGTATGTCTTCTTTCGAAATATAAGGAGTAAAAATTTTGTCATGTATCCGGATCGTGGTCATATGATATTTTAGGAAGAAGGGATAGTCGTTTTTATGCTGGCTGAATTTTTCAGGGCAGGTTTGTTCCCGGCCATATTTTGCAGATAGATCTTTTCTCCGGCGGCAGGTTCTTCACCTGGATTCAGGTGGTTGAATTCGAGCAGGCTTTCATATCGTATTCCTTCCGTCTGGCAAATGGAGTATATGGATTCTCCGGGTTGAACAGTATGGAAAGCTGTAAGCCCCGTTTTTCTTTTTCGTTGCAGGAAAATCAACTGGTTATTGCTGAGAATGTCTTCCTGGCGCATGTCATTAAATTCCAGCAGGTGAGACAGGGGAATTTCATATTGGTTTGAAAGGGAGAGCAGCGACACGCCAGCCTTCACGTAAATACATTTTGCTGCATTGATTGCAAATGCACCCTCCGGATAAGAAGCAGCGGTGACAGCTTTTTGCGTGGATGAGTCTGTGAAACCAGGCAGGGATGGCCGCATCATTTCTCCGGCCAGTGTGCCTTCCAAAGGCTGTTCTGCCGGTAGTTTGCCCATCGCAACCAGCGTGTATTTTTCAAGATCATACTCAGCGATCAGCTTTATCAGGATCTGTGAATATTTTATATTGGTTGCATAACCCGCTTTTTTCAAACCATAGGCCCACCCTTCATAATCTTCCGGATTCAATTTGAAAAGAAAAGCATAACGGGGTGTTTGTCGCAAATAATCCGAATGATCCCGGTATGAATCAGCGGCGATTGCATAGCTACGGAAACATTCTCCTTTCGCATCATCATCATGGTAAACGGTCTGGCCCGTCCAGCCGGATTTGCACTTAATACCGAAATGATTGTTGGAGGCAATCACCAGATCGCTGGTTCCGGCACTGGTTTCGTGTATTCCCTGGGCGAGGATGATGGACGCGGGAACACCGCTGCGCTGCATTTCGGCGATTGCCAGATATTTATAAGTATTTATATAGGCATTTACCTGTTCGGGCGTTTGCGCCGATGCCCAGCGCGAAAGCAGCAATGTAGTAAGCAGTATCTGAAGTTTTAAACGCATCAGCCCATTTTATTTTTTTCGGATCAGATAAAGACCGTCTCTCAGAGTCAGCATTATTTTTTCCACTCTGTCGTCCTTATTTATCATTTCATTGAAAGCCTGGATTGCTTTTGCACTCTTTCCTTTTACATCTTTTTCAAGTACCTGTCCATGAAACAAAACATTATCTGCCATGATCAGGGCGCCGGATTTTAGCTTTGGAACCAGGACCCGATAATAATCTTCATAACCCGTTTTATCGGCATCGATAAAAATCAGATCCCAGGGGAAATGAAGTGTATTGAGCAGTTCTAACGCATTTCCGGTGTGCAAAATTATTTTATTGGTTGTTTTAGATTTCTTAAAGTTTTCGCGGGCCATGGCTGCCGTTTCTTCATCAATCTCAATGGTGTGCAGTTCTCCGCCGGATTTAAGTCCTTTTTCAAGACATAAAGCGCTGTAACCCAGAAATGTACCTATTTCAAGTATATAAGCCGGATTGACCAGGCGGCTGATCATTTCAAGGAATTTCCCCTGCAGGGCACCACTTAACATATGCGCTTTCGGATGATGCCGCATTGTCTGGATCTCGATTTCATTCAGCAGGCTGTCCTCCTGCCTCGAATGCTTTTCGGCATAAATCTGTGCCAGCGGGTTGATCAGATCCATACACACAAAAATAGGTTTTACATTTTTAACGGCGAACGGTGGAGTGTAGTGTGGCGAATGTGTAAGAGTAGTGATGTAGAAGTCCAAAATAAATAAAGAAAATGACAATGTAATATTGTGTATTCTCACATTGTAATGCGTATTCTCACACTGTCATTTGCTTATTCAACTTTCACATTCTTACTTTTACTACTTTCCCTCATTCGCCACACTAACTCCGGGTTTGCTGATAATAAATAAGCCAATAAATGTAAAAATGCCATTGATGAGAAGCAGTTCCAGGCCAATATGAAAATTTCCAAAAATATATTCCTGGTATTTATCCAGGAAAAAACAGCAGATGGGGGATAATATACATACCAGAGGGACCCAGTCATTTTTCAAACGGCGTTTTGTTAAGATGGAGAATGAAAATAAACCGAGCAGGGGGCCGTATGTATAGGCGGCGACTTTCAGGATGATTCCAATCATACTATCACTGGAAATCCATTTATATATCAGGACAAATATCAGGAAGACAAAAATGAATACCAGGTGAACCCGCTGACGGATTTTTTTTCTCCTCGCTTCGTCCAGATGTTCATCCCGGTTTATGCCCAGAATGTCTATACAAAAAGAAGCCGTCAGAGCGGTGATTGCACCATCGGAACTGGGAAACAGGGCAGAAATGAGGGCGATAATAAAAATGACAGATACAATATGCGGCATGTGGTGCAGCGCCAGTTCAGGAAACAGGTGGTCGCCTGTCACCGGAACATTTTCTGCCGCACCAAACAGGTGCAGGAGTCCGCCCAGAAACAGGAAAAGGAAGATGACCACCAGCATGATGAATCCCAATACCACCATATTTTTCTGCGAGTCTTTTAATGTTTTAACCGAAATACTTTTTTGCATCATTTCCTGATCCATGCCGGTCATGGTGACGGTAATAAATATGCCCGCGATGATTTGTTTCAGGAAAAACAGTTTACTATCGGGATCGGTGAAGAAAATTTTGGAATAACCTTTCACCTGCATTGCCTGCAACGCGCCGGAAAGGTTCAGGTTCAGATGATGTAAAATATAAATTACACAAATCAGCATTCCACCCAGCATACAGGTCGTCTGCAGTGTATCTGTCCAGACAATGGTCTTCACACCCCCTTCATAGGTATATAATAAAATCATCAGCAGAATGATGAGGGTGGTCAGCCAAAAGGGAACATGAAACCCCGAAAGGATAGCGTCCTGCAATATATTTACGACAAGATAAAGACGTGCCGTGGCGCCCAGCACCCTGGAAAGAATAAAAAAAGCTGCCCCCGTCTTATAAGAACTCATGCCCAGTCTTTCGTTCAGGTAATTATAGATGGATGTGAGGTGCAGACGGTAATATAATGGCAGTAATACATAAGCAATCAGGATATAACCCAGAAAATATCCCAGTGTGATTTGAAAATATGAAAAGGAATCGCGGGCGACGGCCCCCGGTACACTGACAAAAGTTACGCCGGACAAAGAAGTGCCTATCATCCCAAAAGCCACCAGCATCCAGTTTGAATTCCTGTTCCCTATAAAAAATGATTCATTGTTTGAACCTCTCGAAGTACGATAGGCTACCACGAGCAGCAAAATGAAATAAGCAACCACAAAGGAAAACAGTAGAAGGGGAGACATGCCTGGATGTGAAATTAGTGATTGAAAATTAGGAAATACAATATTTAAAA
>DASXKM010000587.1:0-3225 GCA_036496825.1 Puia sp.
CTGATTGATTCTGTTCAGATAATCAATGGCATCGTCAGCCATGCCTGTAACCAGATTCCATCCTGATTTACCCATGAAGGGATATATCTGTGTGGTATTCCGGAAAAGGTTAGGTTCCCATTGATTGGCATCACCGCCGACGAATCCGTAAAAATAATCGAAGCCCATCCCCACGGGCCACTGATCAAACGGACCGGCCTGGCTGGCCTGAAATGCGGGAATATTATGTTCTTTGCCAAACCAGGAAGTAGCGTAACCATTATCTTTAAGAATCCGCCCTAAGGAAGTCTTGTCTTTTGTGATAATACTATTATAACCGGGAAAGCCGGTGGACTGCTCTGAAACAACGCCAAATCCTGCTGAATGATGGTTGCGACCTGTGATCAGTGCTGCCCTTGTTGGAGAACAGAGAGCCGTAGAATGAAATTGCGTGTAGCGCAGTCCGGCTTTTGATAAGCGGTCCAGCGTAGGGGTTGGGATCACACCGCCGAATGTGCTGGTCACTCCATAGCCTGCATCATCCACCAAAATAAGCAAAACATTTGGTGCTCCCTTTGGTGGCACAATTCGTGGTGCCCACCAGGCTTTGGACTGGAGCGCGTTATCCCTGATCTCGCCGCCAAATTTCGGATCCGGGGCCGGAAGTTGTTTGCCGCTGATCGTAGTAGTTGCACCTGGTGAACCGGATGTTCCGGAAGTTTGAACCTGTGCTGAAACTGCTCCGGTTGTTATAAATAAGAAAATAAAACCGTAAATCATTTTCACAGAGAACTTTTTGAGTTGAAGAAATTTCATACAATTTGTTTAAAATAGTATTGATAAAAAATACGTGTTGAATAATCGGGTAAGGGAGGATGAACGGAACGCAAAGGCCTAAAAAAACATCCATAAAACTAAATACACAGGCAATCTGACATAATGATAGAGATCACCGTCGGATATGATTAAAATCAATTTAATCCGGAATAACAAAAGGTCTGAAATATTTGACCGGGCAGTATTAAAGAAAGATTGTCAGATGCTCCCGCCCGCTTTTTTTTAGAGTGAGTTAAAAAAATATTCAAAAATATTTTGCGCAACCCATACTTATCTGATTTTTTAGGCACGACTGAAGACGCGATCATTTGCAGGTTTTGTTAAACCAAAACAATCCTGAATGATTCGCTAATCTGGATTATAAATGAATCTGTTTGCGAAATACACACAGTGCCGGGAGTCTACTTAAAATTTATTAACTGTATCGAAAATCAGTAAGGTATGTATCAAAAGCGTACAGAGCCTGGTTAAAACCAAAGGGCTTACTACTGAAAATCAGCAGGATGAATTTGGGGATAGCTTTTTGAGGCAGTCTGGCATAACCTTTATTCTACCGACATGTTTAAAAATTACCTCAAGATTGCCTGGCGCAATCTTTTCCGCAATAAAGTTTACTCCATCATCAACATCACAGGTCTTTCCATCGGCATGGCCATGGCACTCCTGATTGGTCTTTGGATTGCCGATGAATGGAATGCCAACAAAAACTTTTCCCATTACGACCGGATCGTCCGGGTACTGGTCAATACAAATGGAGGCGGTGAAACACAAACAGCATCTGGTGTTCCCTGGCCCGTGGCGTTTGAACTGAGGTCGAAATTCAGCTCAGATATCAAACGGGTAACCATTCTTACCCCGGCTGATGAGCATGTGCTCGTTTATGGCAATACCAAATTGCTGATTACCGGAGGGCATTACGCGGATCCTGAAATTATACAGATCTTATCGATGAAAATGATCCATGGTGGAAAAGATGCCCTGGATAATACCGGTTCATTGCTGATCGATCAGTCCACCGCCAAAGCACTTTTTGCCAATGCAGATCCCATGGGAAAACTGGTGAATGTAAATAATAAAAAAGCTTACAAGGTGAGTGGGGTTTTTGAAGATTTTCCGCTTTCCTCGGAATTTTCCGGTGCGCATTTTTATATGACCACTGCCGAAACATTTTTGGACTTCCCGGATATGAAAGGCCTGGAATCCAACTGGGGATGGGGCGGTCTGGAAATTTATGCGCAGTTGCAGGACAATACCGACCTGGAGAAAATATCGGCAAAAATAAAAAACCTGATGAAGGGCCATGGCCGCAATGATCACCCTGAATTGATCCTGCATCCGATGAGTAAATGGCATCTCTATGCCGATTTCAAGGATGGAAAGAATACAGGAGGTGCGATTGAATACATTAAAATGTTTGCGGTGATTGGCGGATTCGTATTGCTTCTGGCCTGCATCAATTTTATGAATCTCAGTACGGCCCGCTCTGAACGCAGGGCGCGGGAGGTCGGCATTCGTAAGGCCGTGGGATCCCTGCGCAGGCAATTGATTTTTCAGTTCCTGGGCGAATCCCTGCTGATTACCGCGCTGGCGGTTTTATTGTCCCTGGTCTTATTATTTCTTGCCCTTCCTTTGTTTAATGAATTGGCAGATAAACATATTGTATTTCCAGGCACAAATGCCATCTTCTGGCTTCTGTTATTATGTTTTACGCTGATAACAGGAATCATTGCGGGAAGTTATCCGGCTTTTTATCTGTCTTCCTTCGATGCAGTAAAGGTTTTGAAAGGCACGATAAAAGCCGGCCGGGCAGCAACCCTGCCCAGAAAAGTACTGGTCGTGATTCAGTTTACGATTTCCATCGCTTTAATTATTGCCACGCTGGTGGTTTTTCAGGAATTGCAATTCGCGCGTAAACGTCATATGGGTTATGACATGGCCAACATGATTATGGTTTACCGGACAACGGATGATTTATATAAGAATTATTCAACGATCCGAAATGAACTTCGTGCAAAGGGTGCGATCGACGATATGGCGGCCGGTACCGCCAACACGGTAAGTCTGCAAAAACCCGATGGCTGGAACTGGCCCGGCAAGGATCCCAATTCAAATCCCAGCCTCGGCTGGCTGGCCGTGTCATATAATTTCGGAAAAACGGTGAAATGGGAATTTCTGCAGGGTCGGGATTTTTCCGACGCAAATCCGGCCGATAGTAATGCACTCGTCATTAACGAAACGGCCGTGAAATATATGGGATTAAAAAATCCGGTCGGCGCCATCCTGTCTTCCAAATATACCCAGGTTCCAAACCAGCCCCTGCACGTAATTGGCGTGATCAAAGACATGATCATGGAGTCTCCATTCGCAAATGTGACCCCGACCATTTATACGATGAATCTGCCGGACCAG
>DASXKM010000588.1:0-4228 GCA_036496825.1 Puia sp.
CCCGGGAACTGACCCAGATGAGAATCGCCAATATGGGAATTAACCAGGACAGTACAAAAACAACCACGAGCAAACTGAAGATAATATCGAAGAGACGTTTTTTTATGTTGTTGCCCATGTCTTCCAGAGGCTCGGGACGAAGAGAAAGTATGGGGAAGTTATCCTGATATTCTAAATATGTTTCCCGGTTTACAAATAATCTGAAATCAGGGATGAACTTGAAACGGATCATTGACTTTTCGGCTTGCTTGGCCATTTCATAAATGCTTTCGTTTTTCTCCGGTGAAATGGCTGAGTATATTTCGTGAATATTGTTATTGACGGCATAGTCCAGGCATTCATCGATATTCCCGATAATAGGATGTCTCGACAATTCTCTCACCTGATCCGGGTCTTCAAAATATCCGTCTACCTGGAAATCTGTGTGGTTGAAACTGAAACGTTCCGCAAATTTTTTTGAAAGATCATTATACCCAACTATCACGATTCGCCGGGAAATCCGGTTAGCCTTTTTCACAAAATAGGTGACACCAATCATTCCTAAACGGGTAAAAAATAGTAAAAGGAAAAATCCGGCGAAACTGATGAGTATAAAAAGTCGGGAATAAGGATAATGGTATAAGAAGGCAAACGTTAGCATACAGGCTGCATAAATGATAAAGGCCTTCAGCGTCCTGGTCGAGAACCGGTAAATGTTCGGCTGACCATCCTCTACATACAGGGCGACACTATAGGCTGATATGAGCCACGCTATATTGCCAAAAAGAAAGAGAAGTCCGTAAGAACTTTCCCAATTCGTTGGGATCCGGTGAAAATTGAGGATGAGTACGAAATGTACCAAACCCAATGCTACCAAATCAACACAAACAAAAAAGAAACGAAAGAGATTTGTATAACGGCTGTTCATATTAATGGTTCCCTCAAATACGCATGATTTTCTTTTATCACCTTAACATTCACAGTTTCGAGTTCGGCACACATTATATAGCCAAGAGAAGGAAGAACCATTTTGACCGTCTTGCCTTTTATAGAAACTACATTTCCCTCCTGCTCAATCAGGGGAACAGAATTGATTTTTACGACATCGTTAAAATGTACAGCCACCTTCTCCAGCTTGATGAAACTGTGTTCCTTTAGAAATCTTTTAATAATTTCAATTTCTTTTTCTTTTACGACAGCCGGCTTATTAAGCCAAAACAAAAAATTTAATATTCCACTGGTCTGCCGTATGGTGAATTGTTCGTCCGGCGATATTCTTACAAATACACAGGATGAAAATAAAGGAGTATGAATGATTTTTTTGCGGTCATTCCACTGTTTTAAAACTTTGTTTACCGGACAATAATTTTCAATGCCTTTTCTGGTTAGGGCATCCGCAACCTTTTTTTCGCAATTGGGTTTGGTATAAACTGCAAACCATTTTTTTTCTTCCATCATAATCCTTTGCGTTAAATGCTATTTACTTTGCCGGCTTCAGGAATATTGAAAGTTACTGCCATGCATAACCTGTGCCACAACCAGATTGATTGGGACCATGGATTTTAGCATAATTGATTAGCAATAATAAGGCAACCCCATCAACTGATTGGATCCATTGACACTTGGATTCGCCTTAGAAATTAAACAGGATAGTGGGAAAGCCGAAGAAACAGGTGTTTCTTCGATATGATACCTGAAGATATTGATTTTTCCTGAATTACAAATCCGTACAACTACGAATTAAAATAGTATTAATTACGGGCAGAAAATATAAGCGTAAAATTACTAAGGAACCTGAGAGCCTTTACATGGAGCAATTTCTTAGGTTTTACTAATTTGAAACTCGCTGGCTTTACAGGAGGGAGATTATTTTTTTTTAAATGGTCGGCCAATCTTAAAGTAAGGGCGATCAGGGTAAGTGTTGGATTTGCATGACCTCCGGTGGGGAAAACAGATGAACCGGCAATATATAGGTTCGACATGCCGTGAACTTTACAATTGCTGTCCACAACACCGTTTTCCGGGTTGTCCGACATACGCGTGGTTCCCAAATGGTGTGCCCGGCTGCTGAAATTATTAATTTCTTCCATCACGTTTAGCCTGATTTCATCTTCCTTATAACTGATGTTACCTTTGTTCAGTTTATTAAATCTTTCGAAAAAGATTTTATAGGCGCTGATAACCGTTTGTATATCCAATTCGGTAAATGCAACTTTAACCAGCGGAAGGGGCATACCCAAGCGGTCTTTTTCTTTCGAAAGACTGATCCTGCTTTGAGGATTCGGCACGTGTTCCGTCTGGAAGCAAACAAATAACCACTTGGATTTAATGGAAGGAAGCCTGATCGGTAATCTGCGATTGGTAATTCGTTTGATTCCTATGTTTAAAAAAAACGGTATAACCTCGTGACTGTTTTTCAGCGTAAATATGAGATGTTCGTTCAGATCTTTAAAAGCCTGCTTCAAATTCGTGAATATTGCTTTTGGAGATCTTCCTTTTAATACACTTGAAAATGATTTGGCCAATATGACTGCAGATTCTGTCGCTTCTTTATGATCCTTCACATTGATCGGGCCGTTCAGATACAGGATACCGTTCGCTATATGATCCTGTTTCTGGACCTTTGGAGTGAGCCACCACCGTCTCCTGCAGTAAATTGCCTGCTGGTCGAGCTCAAACGGAAATAGAATCTCTTTCCGGTTAAATGGATCAACAGCGCCGAATGTTCCCATCAGATGGCACATATAGTACCTGCCAACATTATCGTGCTGGTTACCTATCCCGTTTGGATGAAAGGCAGATTTTGACGAGAGAAGTAACCTGGGATTTTCAATGCCTCCGGCAGCCAGAATAAATCTACCCGCCTTCACTTTTATTTCAGATTCTCCGATAACAACCCTTACTGAATCTACTTTATCGGTTTGCGTTTCGACGTTTATGTTGGTAACATGAGCATCCAGATAAATATCAATATCGCGGTTGGACTTAAATATATGTTTATATCTGAGCGCAAACCTGGTGGGCGCACTCCATCTTTCCAATTTATAGGAGACTAAGTCTTCATTGTCCATCCCCGGAATAATCTCAGGATTCTTACCCGGAAAGACGACCCTCGCATCAAAATTATTTTCACCAGCTTCACAAAATTGCAATGAACGTTCAAAATATTGCTCAACCTGTGTATATGAAACCGGCCATCCACTATGGGGAATCCATGACCTTTTTTCGAAATCAATTGGATCAAATGGCACACATCGCCCGCCCCAAACAGCTGTACCTCCGCCAAAAACCCTTCTACGGTTTTCTTCCAATGGTTCATGACTGCCCGGGGGATCAATGATCCCTCTGTTTAATTCACGATGTCTGGGTTTCTCTTTCCATGATCCACCAGTGAGTATGATTATTTTAGAATGATGATTGAGAAAGCTGAGTGCCAGACTGATAGCAGCGGGACCACCCCCTATGATACAAATATCAGTTTCGATGACTGTCCCTGAGCTATATTTTTTAGGGGCAATGATCATCGGTGTATATTAATTTTCTCTTCATGACTATAAAAAACGCAGGAATCAGCGTCTACACGGGCATGTTTTAATTTAGGACAATATGAAAGGGGTTCGATCTGCATATTGAATTTATATAGCAATATAACTCATAACTGCCTTATAAAACGATGTTTAGACCATAAAAATTGTAGGAAATCTGGACAAATAAGTCGTTTTCAAGAAGTTCCGGTGGCAGGGCAAATAACGAAAATTACGGGATATAACGCTTAAATGGAGGTTTTTCGCATACCCAGAAGATTATTAAATTCTTTCTTTTCAACCCGGTAGATAAAAAGGCCAAAAAGGGCCAGGAACAGCGTTGAAGCCGTATAGTTTAATGCATCGTTATGCCAGATGCTTATCAGTGCCTGGTGGATTAAATAGAGGACTACAACGATTACAATGTAAGCCAGGAGTTTTTTCCAGGCATAAGGTACGGGATAGGATTTCTGACCCCATATATAAGAGATCACCATCATGGTGCCGTAACAAAGGAATGTAGCCCAGGCACAGGCCATATAACTGAAATATGGAATGAAAATAAAATTAACGGCAATTGTAATGGCCGCCCCAATCAAGGTGATATACGCACCAGCCGTGGTTTTGCGTGATAACCGGTACCATATGCTTAGGTTGATATATATACCCAGGAACATATTCGCCAGTAAAAGAATGGGAACTACTTTTAGCCCGACCCACATTTT
>DASXKM010000589.1:0-12965 GCA_036496825.1 Puia sp.
TCTTCCATATTTTTTCTATACAGGGAAGGGAGCGATTGAATATCTGATTCATATCGTTGCTCGTGTGCCGCCAGTAGGCTGGCCAGTTTCAGGGAATCCTGCGGTTCAGGGGAGAAAACTCGTTGCTGTGCTGATAAGCAAACGGGAATGCATACAGACAAAATAACCGCGATCCGGATAAAAGCCAATCCTGGGGTACAAATCATTCTTTAAAATGTGTCAGAGCCTGCCTCTAATCTATAGTTTTTTTTCTACACCTGTCACTAAACCCTGGCCAAAACCAAAGAATAGCAATAAATATTAACCTATATCAAAAAAAAGATAAAAAAAGCCGGAACTAAATCCGGCTATTCAATGCTTTAGGCACTTCTCTCTTCTATTTTTCTGTATCAATACTGCATACATGACCAATACAAAAGCCACATAGAAAAACTGACCCCGGGATACGCCTACTCCATATGGAAACCAAATGCCTGGAATAACATGCAGATAAGATATTTCCTGTGGAAACAAGGCAATTAACATCAGCAATGCTGCTATTAAAACTAATACTTCTTTCACGCCTTGTTTTCTCATTCCCTGATAGATGATAAAAAGCAGCAAGGCCAAAAGTAATAATCTGATATAACCTGCGATTGAATTAAAGTATAAATGTGTGGCCTGCGAAATCCAGGATATTCCGAAAAACTGAGCTGCCATGAATAGTATTGTAAGTAGTGCAATCAGTTTAGGCAGCCATTTCGGTTTTTGCAGGTTAAACCACTCCCTCCAGGCCATTAACCAACTGCCAAGCACCAATGGCCTGAGGATTACTGATCCAACGATAATGAATTGATCATTATTCTCTACTTGAAACCAGGCATTAACTGCCTGGTTAAGTCGCATCAGTCCTAACAAAATTAAAGCAGCGATAAACCATTTACATGATTGTGCCAGGATACTGCCTCTGTTCAGTAAGAACATAGTTATCGCCAGCAAAATAAATATGGCTGGCCAAACAACTTCCACGATATATCCTTTAATGGTTTGACCCCATTGAAAGCTGTATTTTTTTTCGATATCGGTTTTTTCTCCAAGAGCCGGGGCAATATGAATACCGCCGGAACCTGCATACAAACTGGCCGGACTCATCCATACCCTGAAAGCAATTGCAATACTCTTTTCTTTTATTACTTTTTCGGGTAACAGGAACATGCGGGGTTGAATACTGTAAGCTACTGGAACAGTATCAGAGAAATCACCTGCATCGCCTGAAAGTGATCCGTTAATAAACAACTGATAAGCATCATCGACAGCGGGCGGCGCTACTAAAGCCAAATCGTTTCCCTTTATACTATCCAATGAAACTTTCAGCCGGTACCACGCATAACCTGAATAGTTTGAATGCCCTTTGTCGGTCCAGCCTGGTATATAGCCTGAAAGACCCACATCGTCATCATGTGCTCCCGGTGGTGCCGAAAGGTTCACGGTCTCCCATCCCGAATCATCATAACTGGATTGGGCATATTGCACATTATCCCCGGCCATAAATTTCCACGGACCGTTTAGCGTTATGATATTCTTACCGGTATCTGATGTACGGGAAAGGTATATAAAGGTGCCTGCTATCAAAACCAATGTGATAAATATCATCACATACAGAATAAAAGAAATTTTTGTGTTTTGCCGAATGCTCACGCGATTTTAAAGTTTGGTCTGAGAACATTTCCGCCAGCCAATAAATGTAGGATATATGATGCTTTCTCTAATAAAACTTGCCTATAGGCTACCAGTTCACGATAGAGACGGACGAACGACGAAAATGAACGTCGAAAAAAAAATAAAAGTTTTAGGAAGTCCTTACCGTCGATTACTATTCTTTTAGAACGAAGAAAATAAAAATGAAAAAGCCGCTTCCGTAAAGAAGACGGCACTATGCTTTAGGCCTTAAGCTTCAGGCTTAAAAAGTACCCCAGACGGGAATCGAACCCGTACCCGCATTTCTGCAGACAGGATTTTAAGTCCTGCGCGTCTACCTGTTCCGCCACCAGGGTAACTCTAAAAAAAAATCTCCCGTTTAAGGCGGGAGAATCGCTGAGCGGAAGACCGGGCTCGAACCGGCCACCTCGACCTTGGCAAGGTCGCGCTCTACCAAATGAGCTACTTCCGCATTTCAACCGATCGTAAGAACTATAGAGGGCAGCAAAAATAAGTATTCCCTGCCGCCTTTTGAAATTTTTTGCTATTTGTATTCCGGGGTATACTGTGTGTTTGCCGGAACCACTACTTCCGGCTTGCCCTTGTACCGGTGGGTATATAAACCATAACACCCGCCCAACAAAAGGGCTATGATGCAAAACACTTCCAGATAAAACAGAAAAACTGAAGAATTTACCCAGTTGTAGGAAATATCTTTCAACTTTGGGTCTTTGTATTCTTCTACTTCTTCGCTCATAAGAATCAATTATTTGCAGGGCAAAAATAACAGATTCAGTCAGAAAATCATCTTTTGTTTCCGACAATTTCATCAAAAGTTACCTTTCCCTCCACAAAATGCTTCCAGGCCACGCTATGCTGGTACCATCCTGACATTCTTCCCTTACGATTTACTGGGAAGACACTGTTACGCCGGTTAAAAACAAGCCATTTAAAAAAAGCCGCATGCGCTTCCCATACAGCCACAAAATAAACTGCCTGTCCTGCAAAAAGGGATTTAAAAGCCGATGTAAAATCCATGAGCACGCGAAGTGGGATCTTCCAGAACGACTGACGTTTCGGGAGATTTTTCGCCATCATGATCATATTATTCCGGAAATTTAAAAATACTTTTCTCTCGTTTCCTTTTGGCAAAGTTCCACCGCCCACGTGGTAGACCTCCGACGACGGACAGGCATAGATTCTATATCCCAGTAACTGCAGTCGCCAGCATAAATCAATCTCTTCCATATGCGCGAAAAAATAGGTTTCGAAACCCCTCACTTCGTGGAACAGATCTGACCTTATAAATAAGGCGGCACCGCTCGCCCAGAAAATAGATTGCGTATCGTTATACTGACCCCTGTCCACCTCACAGATATCAAAAATCCGCCCCCTCGCAAAGGGATAACCCAGGCAATCCAGCCACCCTCCTGCTCCACCCGAATATTCAAACTGATCCTTTTTATAATAACTCAGAATCTTCGGCTGACAGGCCGCAATCGATTGATCCTTTTCCATTAATTCGATAATCGGTTCAATCCATCCGGGGGTTACTTCCACATCTGAATTCAACAATACGTAATAGGCCGACTTTACCTGCTTCAATGCCTCGTTATAACCACCGGCATAGCCGTGATTTCTTCCCAGTTCGATGATCCTGATATGGGGATAGCGATCCCTGAGAAAATGCAACGAATCGTCGGTAGATGCATTATCAGCAACGATGAGTTCCATATCTGAGTAAGTAGTTGCCAACACAGAAGGAAGGAATTGTTCCAGATATTTACGACCATTAAAATTGATAATGACAACTGATACTTTCGCCAACCTGTTATGAATTAGGGAATAAAAAAAGGAGCGCCAAAAATAAGGCATTGGGTCGTAAATGATCAGTGAAATATGATTTCACGCGCTTTAACTACATTAGTGGCATGAGCGGATTTAGATTTAACTGGCGCTGGCTTCTGGCCCTTCTTGGAATTGCCATTGTATGCGCAACGATTTTCTATTCCCAATTCCTCGCCCAGAAGATACGCAGGGAGGAACAGCAGAAAATTGAACAATGGCTAGCAGCCAGCAAAGCGGTTTTAAATCCGGACCTGACACTGCCAAACCTGATACGGAATGAACAGCACTCCATACCGATCATCGAAACCAATGAACAGGACAGCATCATCAGTTTTTTTAACCTCGACACGATAAAAGTTGAACACGATAAAAATTATCTTTCCAAACAACTTGAAATTTATCGTTCGCAAAATCATCCCCTGGAAATTAAATGGAGCGATTCGCCATATACGGCCAACCGCTATTACTACGGTCATACCATCCTGCTCGATCAGGTTCGTTACTTTCCTATCGTCCAGTTAATGCTGGTAGCCGTGCTGATATTTTTTATTATTTATTCCATCAGCACTCATAATCGCGCTACGCAAAACCAGGTTTGGGCAGGGATGGCCAAGGAAACGGCTCATCAGCTGGGCACACCGTTGTCATCCTTACAGGGCTGGATTGAAATGTTGAAAGAACAGGGCATACCGGATGAAACGCTTTCCGAATTACAAAAAGATGTGGACAGGCTCAAGCTGGTCTCCGACCGTTTTAGTAAAATCGGAAGTATCCCCCAGCTTGAGAAGACCGATCTGATACGACAGATTCAGCAAATGCTGGATTATATGCGCAGGAGAACAACATCGAAAGTGCAGTTCAGTTTTGAAACAGATGGTCACGACCAGATCGATTCAAATATTTCACCGCCCCTGTTTGACTGGGTCATCGAAAACTTATTAAAAAATGCACTCGATGCGATGGAAGGTAAAGGGCATATTGATGTACGGATAAAGGATGAAACAAAACAGGTTACGATTGATGTGAGTGATACAGGCAGGGGCATTTCGTCCGGAAATGTAAGACGGGTATTCGACCCTGGATTTACGACTAAAAAAAGAGGCTGGGGACTCGGTCTTACCTTGTCAAAAAGGATTATTGAAACCTATCATAAGGGCGAATTATTTGTAAAACAATCGGATCCCGGCAAGGGCACCACATTCCGGATTATTCTGCCAAAAATTTGATTCTTTCACAAAATCTGCTGCGGGAATTTTAACCGGGAAGAGCTATTTTTGCAGTCCATTTTAAAGTCCTGGCTGCGGAGGTGGCGAAACTGGTAGACGCACTACTTTGAGGTGGTAGCGCCGTAACTGGCGTGGGAGTTCGAATCTCCTCTTCCGCACATAAAAAAACCCTTCAGCTAAGCTGAAGGGTTTTTATTTACTAAAATAACCAACAACTACTTCGTTTTCATCACTGCGGGAGGTGTCCAGTTTCCTTCCAGAAATTTTTCCGCCGGCCAGTATAGTCTCAAAGTCAGATTAAATATGCCTTTCGGAGCCGGCAGCCAGTTATTTTCTTTCGCCTTACCAGGAGACAAATTCTGAAAATACAGGTCCAGGGAACTATCCGCATTATATTTCAACGGATTTCTGTTTCCAATCGCAAAGCGGTTTATCGGATTGGCGATGAAAAAACCAGCTTCATTATACATCGTGAGAGACCAGAATCCATGAACGGGTGGTGTTTCTCCCTTTGCAAAATGCATGACATAGTCATTCGCCCCATCGTAACGCTCTCCGGCTGAATCAAAAACAGATTGAGGATATACAGCATCTTCGGGAAGGTTAGCCCCAAGCCCCGCATAATCTACGAGTGCGCGCAGGTCATAATCTGTTCCGTAATTTCCAAATCCTTTATATGCAACGGTCCAGTTATTAACCGGTTTTACCATTTTACCGGATGAAAGAATTTCGTTGACGTATGCGACAACTTCTCCGGGAATGGCTTTCAAAGCCGCCTGTGTTGCAGTGTCAAATTTGCCTAAGTCAAATTTCAATCCGGGACCTACTCCAATAGTTGCAAAAGAAGCCATGGCCTCTGCATCTGCCGCAGCAGGAGGATTGGCGACCATTAACTCATTAACATAATTAAAATATTCTTCTATGCCTGCCTTTTCCAGTTGTTCATTGGGTGATGCTTTAGACAGGCTGGAATCCACTGTTCCCGAAGGAGCTGTATAGGGCTTTCCCCAGGATGCCAAAGGTGTCAGATTTATTTTTTTCTCTATAGGAATTACTACATTGTCTCCATCTTTTTGATTGTTTACCTGGATACGTCCAAGAAACCAAACCATATTGGTTGGAGCTTTAAACTGCTTCATACCTGTGGGAGCTGTTCCGGACCATCCGGGACCGGTTATCAAAAATGTATCGGCCTTTGTACCTGTTGTTCTTTTTCCGGGAGAAGCAAATACATTGGTATAGGCATCCAGCATCGGCAGCAAATAATAACGGCCATTTGTGTTGGGTACAGTTAACACGAGGGCATCTTTTGTAAGGTCCAGAAACCCCTGATGATAATATGTATCCGCATTGGGTCTTACCACATCGGTAAAACTGGCATCCGGAACTCTAACGGCAATTGCCAGCTGATTAATCGGGGCCTTGTCTGAAGTAACGTTCGTAGTGTTCGTTACTTTCTTTCGCGTGATGTCCATTACAAACAATGGTACACCGTAAATAAATGCTTTTTTTGCTATCGCTACCACGGAATCCTTTGATGACGCGGCGGTAGATTCTCTGCCGGGTCCTGTATTCGAATTGCACGAAATGAAAATCAATGCAATGATTGTAAGGAAGTAATTAATTCTTTTCATGTTGGAAATCTTGGTTTATACAGGTAAATGTACAGTAACGAATCTGGTATTCGTTGACGCCAGGTTATTTAACAGTGAAATGAATAGAATTATCAAATTTTTCGTAAGCAGCACGCCCTTCAGTTTCTCCAAAGCAAAATAACCGTAACACGATTCACGGAATTAAACTGATAAATATTGGATTCTGTAAAAGTTTATTATTTCATATCCGGCATATCCATCATTTTCATTTCTTCCTTCGTTTCTTTAAAGTGGAGAACTTTCAGATTCATTTTCTCAATCTGATTCACACCTTCTTTGATCTTTATAAACTGACCGGGCGAAATATTTTTAAATTTCTGAATAGTTCCTGTTGCCGGCCATTTGATGACTAACTCATCGATGACCGTCGCTCTGCCGATCCCGATTTCTTTTCTGAGCGGATTGGCGCCAAAACTTCCGCCCGAGTTCACATCCATGTAGACAGTTCTTTTTGTTCCGCTGTCATTAAATGAAACAGAAATACGCGCTCCAATGGCAGACCGGTTGCATTTTTCTCCTTCGAGCAGAATACTGATCCAGTTATTTTTGTTCTGAACCGGATTCACATAAAAAGAATTATAATATGCATCTCCCGGGTAGGCGCCACCTGTATTGATATAAATATCCTGACTGCCATCGTTATTGATATCCGCAAACCCAACACCATGCCCCTTTTGCAAATTGCCCACCCTGGCTGATCCTGTAACTTCTGCAAACTGCTGACCTGAAATATTTTTGAACATCCTGTTCGGAATAAGCGATTTAAAATCCGGATTGCCCGTTCCCAGATACATATCCAGCCATCCGTCATTATCCACGTCACCAAAATTCGAACCCATGGCAAATACCGGTCTTTCCAAACCGGTTTGTGTGGCTGTGTTGGTGAATGTGCCATCATGATTATTGTGATACAGGAACATTTTGCCGGGATTTTTTATCGGCCGGTTCAACGCTTCTGCCGCCAGTGTGGTAGACAGATTTTTTTCATATTCATATCCGCATTCAAAAATGTCAGGCCATCCATCGTTGTCATAATCCCAGAACCAGGTCGGAAAAGTTGAAGCACTGTCTTTATCAAGCCCGGCTTCCTTTGTAACATCTTCAAACTGCGGGACCTTTCCTTTTATTCCTTTATTTTTCAGCAGGAATCTTTTCCCGTCGAAACAGGAAATAAAAATATCCGGCCATCCGTCATTGTTATAGTCAGCGGTCACAACGCCCTTTATGAAATGAGTCATCGCCACTGCTGCTTCCGAAGCAAAATTGGTAAATGTTCCATCCTGGTTATTTATATATAATTCAGCAGGGTGCGGATGATCGGGTGTGACCGTCTCATTGCCGATATAGAGATCCAGCCAGCCATCATTATTAAAATCTCCCCATGTTCCTGTTTGTGTGGGATGAAATGACAGAAGCCCGCTTTCAATGGTAACATCCGTAAACGTTCCGTCGCCATTATTCTTTAGTAATGTGTTCGGCTGTTTTCCATATTCTCCGTACCATGCACCCCTCAGAACAAATATGTCCGCATAACCGTCGTTATTATAATCTGCCTGTATGAGATTCAGACCACCCCTGATTAGACCGATACCAGCGCTTTGCGAAGCATCCGTAAATGTTCCGTCCGCATTGTTTATATAGAAGTGCATCTGCTCATCCAGTGAAGTGGAGGAAGTTACAATATCCAGGTATCCGTCATTATTAAAATCATCCACGATCGTTCCACCAGACATCTGCATCGGTCCGGCAATATTTAAATCACCGGCCATGTTTTTAAAAGCTTTTAATTTATATCCGGCACTATCCTTATCCATATCCATCTCAGGTATCAGCCATCGCTGAGGAACACGGGAAGGATAGGAACCAATCGTCATATATGCGATATTCAGCAGCCATCTGGACGACAGGTCACCGGAATCTTTATTTAAAATATTTTCATATATCTGAATGGCTTTTTGAGTGGCAGACGGGTCTGTGTAAATACCTGTTCCCCTGATCGGAAATATACACGATTCAGAAGAATGGTTATGAACACAGTTATTTCTTTCTCCCAAACGCAGGTATGATAATGCCAGATTTTCTTCAATCAGTTTGGACAACTGATCTTCATTTCCTCCTCTTACTTTATAAATGTTTTCCAGGATTTCGGCAGCCTCTTTTTCTTTTCCCAGTTTCAGCAACGCAAATGCCCTGTAAGCAAAAATCACAAACAGCTGCTCCTGCGGCATGGGCTGTTTGACCAGTGAATCATAAAAATTTAATTCCGCCCGGGGATTGAACTGGTTGCCCTTGTCCATGACGGGTTTCAGCCCCTCCCGGTATTGCCGGCCGGCTTCCGCCTTTCTGCGATAATTTCTGATATATGTATAGCTGCTGAAAATGAGTAATATCAGTAGCGGAAAAGAAATTATTTTGAGTATTTTTTTCAAAGCGCCTAAGATAATATTTTTTGAATGATTACTCTCAGCTTCATGAATAACGGGTTTATTTCAATATTATCTTTGTTCAGGGTTTTACCATTGAGCGGCAAGACCCGTATCTATAATTAAAACCTGGATTATGAAATCAAAGATCATTCTGATGACGTGCATATCATTGATCATTGCCGCAACCTTTTCCTGTAGCAAAAGTTCAAATAGCAACTCCGGTACCTGCACCGTTTCAACGGGTGATACCGGACCACTTGCATCTAATACGTCGGTTCCATATAGTGCTTCCGCAACCGGCGGCGCCACTATCAGCTCACTTACTTATCAGGATTCTACCGGCATGACGACTGTAAAGAATCCGGCATTACCGTTTTCAAAAACGGTCAATCTTCCCGGCGGAGCCACTGTTTCCATCTCGGCTACGGGCAACGCAAAGTCTGGAGAAATTACAGTCGCCTCAAACGGAAACTACCCAAACAGCGCCTCCTGTCCATAGTATCGCATAAAATATAAATTGCGCATTTACAATTAGCTTTGAATAAATAATTTAAATATTGCGCGCCTTTCATCCGGAAATCAGGCAGGTACAGGTAACGAGATATATCACACCTCTGCGCGAAGGCGGATCGCTGCCCGCGATTGCGGAAGCCGATGATGGATTTTTATATGTGATCAAATTTCGCGGGGCAGGTCAGGGCAGTAAGTCACTGATAGCAGAATTGATGGGCGGAGAAATTGCAAGGGCGCTCGAATTACACGTTCCGGAGATTGTTTTCGCCCAGCTCGATTCAGCGTTTGGGCGCACGGAACCTGATGAAGAAATTCAGGACCTGTTGAAGGCAAGCGTCGGATTGAATCTGGGCCTTCATTATCTTTCCGGCGCTATCAGCTTTGATCCGATTGTAACACCTGTAAGTCTCCGGATGGCTTCTGAGATTGTGTGGCTGGATTGTTTTCTCATGAATGTTGATCGCACGTCCAACAATACCAATATGCTTGTATGGAACACGGAGCTCTGGCTGATTGATCATGGTGCCTCATTATATTTTCATTATTCACCGGAGAACTGGGAACTGAAAGCGGAAAACCCATTCCCGCAGGTAAAAAATCATGTACTTCTGCCATATGCCGATATGCTGGAAGAAACGGATGAGAGGTTCCGGTCCATTCTTAGTTCTGAAAAATTAAAAGCGGTTGTAAATCTGGTTCCGGATGAATGGTTTGATAAAGACGGACCGCCACCTGATGAGGCGCGGGATATTTATTACAGGTTCCTGCAAATTCGTTTGGGCGCATCAAAAATTTTTATAAAAGAAGCACAAAATGCCAGAGCAGCACTCGTTTGAATATGCGGTGATACGCGTTGTTCCCAAAGTGGAGAGGGAAGAATTCATGAATGTGGGTGTGATCATTTATTGCCAGTCCCTGGCGTATCTGGATGCCTCTTTTACGTTGGATGAAGAAAGACTGCGCGCACTTTCGCCAGGCCTGGAAATGACCGAAATAAAAAAACATCTTTCAGCATTCTGCGAAATCTGTAAAGGCGGACCGCACGGGGGGCCGATTGGAAGACTTGATATGGGCTCGAGGTTTCGCTGGTTAACGGCCACCCGCAGCACTGTACTGCAATGCTCAAAAGTACATCCGGGCCTGAGTTCCGATCCCGCGGCGACGCTTAAAAATCTGCGTGCCCGGCTTGTCAGGGACGAATAAATCTCCTCCGGATTCTGACGAATCCAGTTATCTTAGTGTTCCTTTATAAAACAACTGCATATGCCATTCAAAAGATTGTCAGTCACCGTTCTGCTGCTATATTTCTTTACTAACCTGCATGCACAAACGCCGGATATTAACAAAAAGGTTGACCAGCTGATCAGCGATATGACGCTGGATGAAAAAATCGGGCAGATGACCCAGGTGACCCTGGGTGTCGTCGCCAAAGGCGGCGGCGGAAATGAAGACGGTTCGCTGGATCCGGAAGCACTCAGACATGCCATACTGGATTATAAAGTAGGATCCATTTTAAATACGACCGCTCATGCATTGTCGGTTGAAAAATGGAGGGCCGTACAAACCGAAATACAGGACGAAGCAAAAAAGTCGCGGTTAAAAATTCCGGTGATCTACGGTCTCGACGGTATGCACGGACAAACCTATACGCTCAATTCAACTTTATTTCCACAGAATATTGCCATGGCCGCAACGCGAAACCCCGATCTGGTTACCATGGCAGCTCACATCACGGCCAATGAACTGCGCGCTTCTGGCGTTCGCTGGGAGTTCGCGCCGGTGCTGGATTGCGGACGGCAGCCACTCTGGTCAAGATTTCCCGAAACATTTGGTGAAGATGTGTACATCGGCAAAACCATGGGTGCTGCCGCGGTGCGTGCCTACCAGGCAGACGGATTAACAAACCCGACGGGGGTGGCTGCGTGTATGAAACATTATCTCGCGTATTCCGCTCCGCGTTCCGGCAAGGACCGCAGCCCGGCTTATATTCCCGAAATTGAATTGCGCGAATATTTTCTGCCTCAATTCCGCGAAGCCATCAGGGCCGGTGCTGCAACAATCATGATCAATTCCGGAGAGATCAACGGCGTACCTGGTCACGCCAGTAAATATTTACTGACAGATGTATTGAGAACAGAAATGGGTTTCCAGGGAGTTATTGTGACAGACTGGGAAGATATCATTCGCCTTCATACCCGCCATCTGGTCGCCAATAGTCCGCGGCAGGCCGTGGTGATGGCCATCAACGCAGGCATCGATATGAGCATGGTGCCCATGGATTATTCTTTTTTTGATCTTCTCAAAGAAGCCGTTCAAAAAAATGAAGTGCCCGTGAGCCGCATCAACGACGCTGTAAAACGAATTCTTTTATTGAAATACAGTCTGGGTCTTTTTGATAATCCCTATCCGGAACCCGCGTCGCTGGCAAACTTCGGCCGGCCGGAATATCAGCAGGCCGCACTGCAGGCGGCGCAGGAAGCAATGACCCTTCTGAAAAATCAAAATAATATTCTGCCGCTTTCAAAAGATAAAAAGGTATTGGTAGCCGGTCCCTCAGCAAGCAGCATAGCACCTTTGAATGGAGCCTGGTCCTATACCTGGCAGGGAAATCAGGAACAATGGTATCCGGCCGACAGTAAAACAATCGGACAGACCATCGCAGAAAAAACCGGTGGAAAGGCGGTGGTGCTGAGTACGAAAGGATTTGACAATGCACAGAACTTTGATACGGCAAGATTAAAATCAGCTTCACAGGATGCCGATGTCATCGTATTATGCCTGGGGGAAAATGCATATGCAGAAAGTCCGGGTAATATACGCGACCTGGCCTTACCTGAAAATCAGATGGCACTTGCACGCACTGCCGCCGCCACCGGCAAGCCCGTCATCCTCGTTTTAACAGAAGGCCGGCCTCGATTAATTACATCTATCGAACCATCTATGAATGGCATACTGATGGCTTACTGGTCAGGAAAGAAAACAGCTGAGGCGATTGCCGATGTACTCTTCGGTGATTATAATCCTGGCGGCATTCTTCCATATTCTTATCCACGCTACTCGGGTGAAATTGTTTTGTATGACCGGAAACACACAGAAGATGTGCGTGAGATTTTTAATGCAGACATGACCTGGGATGGATACAATCCACTCTTTCCATTTGGATGGGGTTTAAGCTATACCCAGTTTACGTATGGACCCATCAGCCTGAGTTCATCTTCACTGACCGGAAATGGCAGTCTGACAATAACAATCCCCGTAACGAATGCGGGTGCAAGAGAAGGGAAACACACGGTTGAATTATACAGCCATCAGCAATATGCGAGCATAACACCGAATATGAAAAGATTACGGGCTTTTAAAAAAATCGATCTGAAGGCTGGTGAGACCCAAACGGTTTCATTCACCCTCACAGCGGCTGATCTGGCATTTGTGAATGCAGAACTAAAGACAGTTACGGAAGCGGGCAATTTCGATCTGATGATTGGAAACCAGAAAACCAGTTTCAGTTACCAGCCCTAGGCCGGTATTTATTCTTTAAATTGAAGAATGAAGAGGATCCTAACCATCATCCTGCCTGGTCTGTTGTTGGTATTTTCCGGTGCGGGTCTGCTATATGCACA
>DASXKM010000590.1:0-11874 GCA_036496825.1 Puia sp.
GCATGCCGGCCTTTTTTATTTTCTCTGCTGATTTATTCAGTTTGTCTGCGGAATCCAGGTAATCGTTCAGCGTAGCTGTTTTCGGCAGCCAGAAAGTGGAACATATCATCTGGGTTAGTCCAAGCTGATTTGCAAATTCAATTCGTTCGTCAAGATTGTCCGTAAGTTCTGGAAAAGTAAAATGGCAACTTGGACAATGAAGACCGGCATCCTCAATGATGTGCCGCATTTCGGCCGGTTTAATATTTACCAACGGACCAAATCCACTGGTAACATAACCCTGCGGAGAACACATTTCAACAAGCTGGTATCCCTGCCCCGCCATCAATTTTAGCGTACCGGGAAAATCTTTGACAACCATTTCCCTGATCGGATAGGTCTGAAATCCGATGGGCTGATTCATCCACCTGCGATTAGTCTCTGCAAAAATTGATGAAGATAAACCCGATAAGACGGCAGCTGCTCCCAATCCCATGGAGCCTTTGGCAATAAAATTCCTTCTGTTCATTTTTTTCATGATTTGATAATTTAATATATAATGAAATCAGATGGATGCAAGATCCCAACCTGTTCTGTAATCCCTGTCGAGCCATTTATTTGCTTCCGGCACGTTGGTAATTTTCAAATTAGCCGAATCATATTTCAATGTGCGGCCGGTTCTCAATGAGACCGCATACAAATTGATCGCCTCCGTGATGTGCTCCGCTTCTCTAAAATTGCCGGGGTATTGCTTTCCTGTTTTACAGGCGTCTATAAAAAGAGACAATGCAGCTGCCGCTCTTTCTTCCTGACTGGGTTTTTTGTCATTTGCGCTGACAGGCACATCCATTTTTTTGCCTGATATAATCTGAGGATTCTGAATATTGAATCCTGCGAGTATTTTGCCTTTATCTCCAACAAACATCATACCCTCCGCAGGCAACTCTTTGTTATCATCCTGCATCTCAACGGGTGTGGGTGGTCGCATGCCACCGTCATACCAGCAAAGATCTATGGCTGATCTGTTTCCGTTTGCGGGATATTTAAAACGTACCGTGCTGGCCATCGGAAACGAAAAATCATTCTGGATCTGAAAGGGAACCGGATCATGCATTCCACAAACATGACTTAGGTTTGGCTCAATGATAGTGGGTGCCTGCAGTTGCAAGGCATTAAATACAGTCCATAAACTATAGTGGCCCATATCGGCCATAGAACCTCCGCCGAAATCATACCAACCCCTGAAGACCATATTCGTGTATTCAGGATTATAGGGTCGCTCAGACTCCGGACCCAGCCAAAGGTCCCATTCAAAGCCATTCGGGACCGGAGGTGTATCGACAGGAATTGTCGGGTATTGAGGCCATACAGGCCGGTTGGTCCAGTTATGAACTTCGGTTAACGTTCCGATGGCGCCCGCATTTATCCAGGACATAACAGTTTCCATCGATCCGTTGGAATCCCAGGGAATCAAATGTGTTATCACAGAACTGTTTCGGGCCATAGCGATGACTCTTTTTCCTTCCAGCAGTCTGTTGGAAAGCGGCTTGTGAACCAGAACATGTTTTCCTTTCTTTATCGCGGCCATAGAAAGGATACCATGCAGATGATCCGGTGTCATGATTTTGACGGCATTCAGGTCTTTTTCTTTTTCAAACAGCACACGAACATCCGCATAGGCATTGCAACCTTTATAATTTAGTTCCGGATGAACATTGGCATAGAAGGTATCGACGATTGATTTTCCGTTTTCTCTTCCGCCCGGAATAGAATTATCTCCGCCGGGTTCCCAATCCGGCTTTTGAATGGTTTTACGAATTTCATTCCTGAGCCACTCTTTACCCCAATCCTTATATCCAATGGCTTCTTTATTGGGGTCGCACACGGCAATTACCCGAAACTGGGTATTTGCAAGCAGCGGTAATAACTCCCGGATGCCCTGCGTGCCTGTTCCGATATAGGCCAACGTGATCTGATCGCTGGGAGCAGTATAATTTTTTCCACCGAGCACATGTCGCGGGACAATCGTAAATGTCAATGCTGAAGCGGCTACATATTCCACAAATTTCCGGCGATTGATGGATGAGCTTTCTGCGGATGCATCATTCGTTATCGTATTTTGCATGTCTGTTGCAGGCTTGGAGGGATCAATGTTATTTTTCATATAGCGTATTTTTAGCGGCGGAGGTATTAAAATTACACTATTGTAACTTTTCACCGGCACAGATATTTCTTAAAACCATAAATAATAATAAATGAAAGCAGCCAGGCTTATTTTAACCGTTTTATTTTTGCAAACAATTTTCTGCCATCCGGCAGACGCCCAGCAAAAACAATTTAGGGCACTCATCGTTACAACTACAAGAGGCTGGCATCATGAATCCCTGCACGCAGGCGTTTTGGCGTTGCAGGATCTGGCCAAAAGAAATTTCTTCGATGCCGTTTTATATGAAGATCCCAATGGATTTACGGATAAATACCTGGCGCAGTTCCAGGTGGTCATTTTTTTAAATACTACCGGCGATATTTTTGATTCTGCGCAGCAGAAAGTAATGGAACGGTTTATTGAATCCGGGAAAGGCTTCGTGGGAATCCACAGCGCATCAGACACAGAATATGATTGGCCCTGGTATACGAAGCTGGTCGGCAGAATGTTCCATATCCATCCGGCTATTCAAACAGCACGGTTAAATATTATTGATCCCACATTCCCTGGTCTCCAGGGTTTTACCGGCAACAAATTATGGACGGACGAATGGTATGAATTCGGCGAAGAAAAAATATCGGGCCTGAATTACATTATGGCGGTTGATGAGACCAGTTACAACCCGAATGTGCAATGGGGTGAAAAAAAAGGAACTGGCATGGGAAAGTTACATCCGGTAGCCTGGTATCATGACTATGATGGGGGGCGTTCTTTTTATACTGCGCTTGGTCACATGCCTGCTATTTTCAGTGACCCTTCCTTTATGAATTTTTTATATGCAGGTATTTTTTGGGCTGCTACCGGAAAAAAATAATAAGAATAATATGTCATCCGGCAAAATCCGCTTTCTTCTTTCTTCATAATTTAATTTTTAAAAATATTATGAACTACCTGGATCAGTTGTTCGGATTGAAAGGGAAAGTGGCCATTGTTACCGGTGGTAGCCGCGGAATCGGTCAGGTGGTTGCTATAGGTCTGGCGAGAGCTGGCGCGGTGGTCGCGATTTTTAGCCGATCCGAAGCAAAGGATACGGTAAATACAATTCAATCCGAAGGAGGAACCGCGTACAGTATTTTAGTGGACGTAACCAATGAAACAGGTGTAGATGATGCCGTTCGGGAAGTGGTGCGTCGTTCCGGCTCAATGGACGTTATATTTAATAATGCCGGGGCCTGTATACACAAGGATACTTTGTCGGCAAGTCTGGCTGAATGGAATGAAATTATAAATGTAAATCTGACCGGGGTGTATATTGTTGCACGCGCTACCGGAAAGTGGATGATAGAAAATGGGATACATGGAAGCATTATCAATATGGCTTCCATGTCTGGCAATATTGTGAATATACCGCAATGGCAGGCATCTTACAATGCTTCGAAGGCCGGCGTTATTCACCTCACCAGATCGCTTGCCGTTGAATGGGCCGGATCACATGTCCGGGTCAACAGCCTGAGCCCGGGATATATCGCCACTCCGATGTCGGTCGACACGCCTCAGGAATTGAAAGACGTATGGATGCCTTTGATTCCGCTGCACCGTATGGGTGAACCGGAAGAATTGATACCGGCCGTTTTGTATCTGGCGGGTAACGCGTCTGGTTATACCACCGGTAGTGATGTGATTGTTGACGGAGCATACAGCTGCCTTTAATGGCAGAAGCTTTCAGACAAAGTGAACTGGTTATTTTGTAATTTTCATGTCCTTTATTTTATAACCCAAAAACCTTCAATATGAGAAAATATTTTATATGCCTCTGTGTTATCACGTTGATTTCTCCTTTTGTTCAAGGCCAAAGCGGCAATTATAAAGTTGTTTTCGATATGTCCAGCAGGGACTCTGTAAACCAACAGGCCATTGTCCGCGAAATCGGATTGATCACCGGTGCCAGTCCGGACGCGAAACTGGAGGTTGTTATTTATGGACAGGGATTGGACCTCGCGATAAAAAATCATTCGGTTCAGCAGCCGGCTATAGAAAAAATAATGGCGTCCAACAAAGCAACTTTTAAAGTATGCGCTATGACAATGAAACGAAATAATGTTGACAGTACACAATTGGTGCCGGGTGTGGAAATTGTTCCGGATGGTATTTATGAAATCATTTCAAAGCAACAGGCAGGGTGGGGTTATATAAAAGTGGGTCACTAAAAATATAAAGATATTTTCATTTTCGATAATCATTCATCATATGCCCATTTTTATGGACCGGCACGATGTTTCAGATGCCGTGACCGCCGAACAAATAGCTCAAATACACCAGGAAGATTTAAAAATCCAGAATGAATTTGGATGCAGGGGTCTTACATACTGGTTTGATGACAAGCGGAAAACAGCGTTTTGTTTAATCGAAGCTCCCGACGCAAAGGCGATTCAAAAGATGCATAACAAAGCGCACGGACAGGTGCCACACAGCATCATAGAGGTGGAGTCCAGCATTGTAGAATCCTTTTTGGGTAGAATTCAGGATCCTGAAAAAGCCCGGGATACCGGTCTGAATATTATTAATGATCCTGCATTCAGAACGATCATGGTTATTTTTTTAGATCAGTTAACCACAGGGGTTAAAAATTCCCTGCCTTCTAAATCTTCATTCGATAAATTAAACCGTGATATGCGAAAAATCCTGCAGTCGCATGAGGGTAATGTTGTTAAACAATCGGACGATTACTATTTAATTTCTTTTAAATCCGTTACCAATGCTGCGCATGCTGCTCTGGATATTCAACAGCTGAACAAAGAGTTCACTAAAACCGGGCAGAAGGGAAAAGGCTATGTCAAAATTGGATTAAGTGCTGGTGTTCCGGTTACGCAAAAACAATTAATTTTTGAAGATACCATCAAACTGGCTGAGCGGATCGCTGCCCTCGTAAAGGGAGAAATAGTTGTTTCGGCTGAAGTAAAGGAACTTTACAGGAGTGAGAATGCGAATACTTTTATCAAAGGAAAGGGCATAATCACGCTGATGGAATCTGACGAGAAATTCATCACGCTTTTAATGGACTACACGGATAAGGTATGGAACGATACAAACCTGAAAGTAGATCATTTTTGCAAACCACTCGGTCGCAGTAAATCCCAGTTGTATCGTAAAATGATTTTACTCTCCGGTCAGTCACCCAATACTTTTATCAGGGAATACAGGTTAAAGGAAGCATTGAAATGTATACAAAAAAGATCCGGCAATATTTCTGAAATTGCCTTTACGACGGGTTTTAGCAGCCCTTCTTACTTTACCAAGTGCTTTAAAAAGAAATTTGGTCTTATTCCCGCGGACTATCTGAATTCTTTACGATAATACCCTTTACAATAACCCGTTTCACTGATAAGGTGGCGACAACAAATTATTTTGGTGCCATTCCAAACGAAAGGTTGAAACACAAGGATAATCTTCTTTTTTTCAAAGCTGATGGAAAGAGCCGGGGGAAGCTGGGTATATCAGCCAATGGGGCCAGGGAAACTGCAGGAAGCTATGACGCGAAAAATAAAGTACTGACCATCATTTCATTCCAGGTAGATGAGAAGAAGCGATACTTAAACCAGGAATGGAATATAAAAAAACCCTCTTTCGCCGGAGATGCGGTGAATGCTTACAATGACGGTTCCCTCCCTGATGGTTCTCAAATGGGACCGTTTTATGAAATCGAGAGTGTATCTCAGGCGGCGTTTATAAAACCCGGGAGAATCAATTAACCACTCGCATACTGTAATGCATTTCTCCGGTAGCGAAGAAACACTCGACAAAATAGCCACCCGAATGCTGGGCACCCGACTGGAAAAAATAAACAAATCCCTTGAAGTTTCTCATCATTAAATAATTTGCTTGGCTCTGTTAAGACTTTCTTCGGACTCCTTCATGAGCCTTTTGAATTTTTCATCCGAAGGTTCTGCCTGGTTGGCGTCAGTAATATTGATTTGTGAATGATTATCTTTTGAATCGATTTTAAATCCTAATAACTGGTTCATATTAAAATAGACGGTTTGCGTCTCTGCTGCCTTATATGGTTTGGCATTGTTTGCGGCTGAAACTTTGGGGTCACTTTTGGATTTCACAAACTCCTTCACCATCTTTTTGAATTCAAGATTTTCTGCCCTTGTTAAAGTTGTTTCACTTCCGCGGCCTTCAAAATAATAATGCGTCGCGATAAATTTTTTAACGTGATCCCTGCTCTCAGCCGGCAGGTAATTCTGCAGAAACCAGAAATTTCGACTACCGGATCTCTGAATGGCATTATAGACCGGTTTGGGACCACCATTGTACGCTGCCAGCACTAGTAACCAGTCATTGAATTGCGCATAGAGGTCCCTCAGATATTTGGCTGCAGCAATTGTGCTCTTATAATAATTTGTACGCTCGTCATTTTGATGACTTGTTTTTAAACCCAATACCTGCGCGGTAGCGGGCATCAACTGCCAGGGACCACGGGCACCCACATGACTAAGCGCAGATGATTTTAATTCCGATTCAATAACAGCGAGATATTTTAATTCAAGCGGCAGATGATATGCATGCAGAACAGAATCGATAATTGAAAAGGGAACCACACTTCTTTTTTTGACGCTGACGAGGCATTCCCTGCTGTTCCTGATATATTTTTTTACGAACAGAGCTCCTTTCTTATTCAATCTTATCTCCGGCTTTTCGGAAACGGATACCGTTTCTTTAACCAGTAGCTTCGATTCATGGATAGATCTGGCAGCTAACGGACTTACAGTAATAGAAGTCGTGATTAGTAAGAAAGCATTACAAAGATAGAATGCCTTCACAAATTGAGTTTTCAACATCGTTTTAATTTCGGGTAAAACAATGCCGTCCCTGAGGGATTGGATTAGGAAAACAAAAAGTCAGACATAGGAAAATTGGAAGGATTCGAACAGCTGCTTTCCGGGGGGTCGGTGGTACGGGTTTTTCAGTTTTTCCGGGAGCTGATCTATAAATTGAACCTCAAGATAATAACCGCTGCGGCTGAATCCTAAGGAGTTTTACTAAGGAAATAAACGACCCCATAACAGAATGGATGCCAGCGTGATACACGATAGATTCTACCTGTTGGAAACAGGTAGTAATGAATGGGGGATATTTTGATAGCAAATGGGCCTGGTAAAGCGATAGATAGATGTTGTTCCAACTGATGTTACCCTGCTATCCGTTGTTGCAGGAAAAGGACCGCCGTGTACCATCGCATGGCAGACTTCAACTCCGGTAGGAAATCCATTCATAATTACTCTGCCTACTTTTTGAGTCAAAAGGTCTATCAAATCTTTAGCTATCGGGTAATCCTTCTCTGTGGCGTGAATCGTTCCTGTTAACTGACCAGGCATGATTTCAGCTAATCGGAACATTTCATCATAGTTGTCTGCCAGCACGGCGATTGTAGACGGGCCAAACAACTCTTCGAAGTAATCAGGATCCTGCATAAGGTGGCTGGCGCGAACCTTTATCATATTTGGCTTAAAATCTGTTTCTGCAGTTTCGGTAATCACAGCTGCTCCATTCATTTTATGTTGTCTCTCAAGTCCCGATTTATAAGCATCTGCTATTCCTTTTGTAAGCATGGGATGAAGAGACGTTGCGGTCAATCCGGCGGCTACATTCTGTACAAACAATTTGCTTTCCTCATTATCGATCAGAATACATAAACCAGGATTTGTGCAAAACTGACCGGAACCCATGGTTACAGACTGACCAAACTGCAAAGCCAGGGCTTCTCCGCCATCTTTTACTGCATCAGGTAAAAAGAATACGGGATTAACACTCCCCATTTCAGCATATACAGGTATGGGAACAGGCCTGCGAACAGCCAAATCGTATAACGCTTTCCCTCCCCTGAAGGATCCGGTAAAGGCGACGGCTTTTATTAATGGATGTGTAACCAGAAGTCCGCCGGTTTCATGAGACAATCCGTGGAGCATAGAAAAAGTTCCTTCGGGCATTGATGTTTCCTGCGCAGCTTTCGCAATGGCTGTTCCAATCAGCTGGCAGGTGGCCGGATGCGCAGGATGTGCTTTGAAGACAACCGGACAACCCGATGCCAGAGCGGCGGCGGTATCGCCTCCCGCCACTGAGAACGCAAGCGGGAAATTGCTTGCTCCAAATACAGCCACTACGCCGATTGGTATTTGTATTTGCAGCATGCCTGGTCTGGCTGCAGGTTTTCTGTCAGGTAATGGCTCATCAATAATTTCTTTATTCCATTTGCCATCAAGCAAAAGTTGGGCAAAGAGTCTTAACTGACCGGTAGTCCGGTTTCTTTCTCCCGTAAGCCTTGCTAATGGCAAGGCAGTTTCTTCATTAATTATTTTTAGCAAATCATCTCCTAATGCTTCTATATTCTCAGCAATTGTGTTTAAGAATAAACTTCTTTGCGACGGACTGGTCTTTCTGTACGCCGTAAATGCGTGACTGGCCAATTCGATGCTTTCGTTTATTTCAGATTTTGTCGCATCACTAAATGCCGGCAACAAAGGCTCACCTGTATGTGGATTATAACCATGAAACAATTCACCGTTTGACAGTACGTTGCGGTATCCGATAATTTGAGAAGAAAGAATTTCCATCAGGCTACAATATTTTTTAACTCGCCAATATGATCTATCCGAATTGTAATAACGTCACCGCTGTGAAGCGTAAAATCGTTTGGTGGTACCAGACATGTTCCCGTCATTAATAAACAACCAAAGGGGAAAGTACATTCACGGAACAGGAATTCGACCAGTTCGGTATGTCCTCTTTTCATTTTGTTGATTGCAATTTCTTCAGCAAACATGGTTTTACCGGCTCTGATGATCTGCATATTGATTTTCGTTTCCGGAGGAATAGGAGTAGCCGGGATATAAACACAGGGGCCAATGGCTGCGGAGCCATCATAACTTTTTGCCTGGGGAAGGTAGAGCGGATTTTCACCTTCAATACTCCTGCTGCTCATGTCGTTTCCTATCGTATATCCAATGATATTACCCTTGTTATTGATGACCAGTGTGAGTTCCGGTTCGGGAACATTCCAGGTGGAATCTTTCCTGATCCTGACATTGTCACCAGGTCCTACACAACGATATGATGTGGCCTTAAAAAATAATTCAGGTCGCACGGCATCATAGACCATATCATAAAAACTTCCACCACCGGCATCTTTGGATTCTTCCATACGTGCGTCCCTGCTTCTTGTATAAGTTACACCTGCTGCCCAGATTTCCTGACTTTGAATGGGTGCCTGTATAATCAGATCGTTGAGCGGATCTTTATTTCCCAATGGTTTAATTACAGAAAGACCCGCGCGAATGGAATTATACAGATCAGGCTGATTTATGAATGCATCCCAGGATTTAAATTCGGATGAATAGAAACTTCCTTCAGATTCGATAAATATTCCGGTCGTAGTTTTATATGCTTTCATCTTTCTGGACTTCCAATTTAAATTCAATATCGAAATTAGGCAACATACCTGGTTATACCAGTTTTACCGGCAATGATTGCTTCATTTACCATCTGATAAAAAAGAGATATTTCAATGATGCCGGTTATTTTTTTGCTTTGAATTTGAATATTTTCCAGGTCAGGCCATTCCTGAAAATAGCAATCAACCAAATGATTTCCGTGTCTGGTTAAAACAGGCCTGTCATCTGTGCCTTGCGATTTGCGTACGAAAAAGCGGCATCCGGGTAAAAGAGAATGCATGACCTTTTGGATGAAAACAACCGCCTGTGGAAGAACTTCCAGTACAAGGGGGAATTTTGGATCCAGTTTTTGTACAAATTTGGATTCATCGCCAATGATGACAAATCTTTTTGCCATAGAAGCCAGCAGCTTTTCCATTGTGTGAATTCCGGATCCACTCTTCAGCGCATTTAAACGGCCATCGATCTGATCACAGCCGTCGAAATAGATATCGAGAGTGTCTGTAAGGGAAATATCGTGAACCAAAACTCCTCTTTGCTGAAGAAATTCGAGCGTTTGAATAGAGGAAGTATAGAGCCTTATCTCCAAACCGGCATTTATACTGTCTGTCAGATATTCTGCCAGCAGACGAACAGTCGACCCATCACCCAGGCCTACAGATGTATTGCTTTCTACCATCGTACTGGCAATCCGGACCGCTTCTTTTTTAAAATCCATGATGAAAATAAAATTAAAGTAATCCGGATGATTTTCTGCTACTTCAATTCTACAACATTGAAATAAACCTGTTCATTTAATCATTCGCTACCGGGTTCAAAGCATAAGAAGACTTTTCCGTTTTTGAAAGTTCTTGTGCTTATCAGTTTTAATGAAAGCATCTTATCCATGCCATCGAACATGGTTCTTCCTTTACCGAGTGCCACAGGATTGACTATTATCTGATACTCATCGATCACCTTTTCCTGTGCCAGCTGGGAAATAATACTACCGCTTCCCATAATAGCCATTCCCGGCCCCGGCTCACGTTTCATCTTTCGTATTTCCGAAACGATATCGGTCTTTACCAGTTTTGTATTATTCCACGATGCCTTTTCCATTGTTCTGGAAAATACAACTTTCTGCAGGTTGTTCATTGCTTTGGCTACAACAGGATCGTGTTGGTCTGCCATGGGCGTGGGCCAATAACCAGCCATCAGATCATAAGTGATTCTGCCGAACAATAGCTGACCGCCGCCACTGGCATTTCCCGCCACAAATGCTGAATATTCAGGATCGTCATTTCCGGTATGTGCCCACCGGAAATCGCCGTTCCCGCCGGTAAAATATCCGTCCAGGGAAATGTGATTAAACACGATTAATCTTTGCATCATATATTTTTTTAAATTTTTGAATTGAATATATAACAAGTGAGGATGAAGATATTGGACGTCCGAACGACTTCTTTTATGCCATTTGTATGCCATTTCTGCCGTTTATGAAATCCGGCAATCTGAAATAAATTATATTCAGCAAATGATTTACATTCAAATTTAACCCCTGCATATTATGAGAAAATTAACCGTATTATTTTTTGCCGCTATACTAATTTCTGGTTTTACAACTTCTGTTTTTGCCCAGCTTCCCGCAATTCATATTTTATCGAAAATTGATTCAGCCAGTCCCGAAGTCTCAGTCACAAAGCAGTCTGTAACGATCGAAGGGAAACTCATACATTACACAGCAACAGCCGGCACCATTGTTCTGAAAAATGAAAAGGAAGATTCCGTGGCGCTGCTGGGTTTTACAGCTTATGTGAAGGACGGCGAAACGGATGCCGGCAACCGGCCGGTTACCTTTGCCTATAACGGCGGCCCCGGTTCTTCTTCCATGTGGCTCCATATGGGTGCGCTGGGACCCCGCGTGGTCGTCACAAATGATGCAGGACTCACACCCCCTGCGCCATACAAAACCGTCGACAATGCGAATTCGATACTGGACGTAACCGATCTGATCATGATCGATCCGGTAGGAACGGGATTAAGTCACCCGATTGGAAAGGCAACTGTAAAAGATTTCTGGGGTGTTGATCAGGATATCAAATCCGTCAGTCAGTTTATAAAGCAATATATAACGGAAAACGATCGCTGGAATTCTCCCAAATATTTGCTGGGTGAGAGTTATGGAACGATGCGGTCTGCGGGTGTTTCGGATTACCTTTTTGAAAGTATGGGCATCCAGGTAAATGGCGTGATCCTTATTTCGTCGGTGCTGGATTTTCATACACTCACTTTCAAGGATGATCTTACATATGAATTGTA
>DASXKM010000591.1:0-3342 GCA_036496825.1 Puia sp.
AAGCAGCGCAGGATCTGGAAGATCATCGTTTTTATATTCAGTACCTCAATAATCGTCATGCTGATCATGTTGATATATCAATGGATCAGTGAAAAAAAGACAGCGTTTATAGAATATCCTGAATTCGGCATCAGTCTCCCGATGAATTATTCAATTCATGGCATTGATGTTTCAAAATACCAGGACGTCGTAAACTGGCAGTCGGTCAGGAATATGCGCGTTCAGGACGTTTCCATCAGTTTTGTTTTTGTGAAAGCCACGGAAGGTCTGGGAAATGAGGACCAGTTATTCAGCAGGAACTGGAAAAAAATAAAAGCGGCCGGACTGGTCAGAGGAGCCTATCATTATTTTATTGCAACCAAAAGCGGCAAGGCACAGGCTGAAAATTTTATTAATTCGGTCACTCTTTTGCCGGGTGACCTGCCCCCGGTACTGGATATTGAACAGACGTTTGGTGTTCCGGCGGAAAAAGTAAGACAACGCGCAAAAGAATGGCTTCAGACAGTGCAGGCATACTATG
The DNA here is from genome assembly GCA_036496825.1 of Puia sp. GTDB lineage: Bacteria > Bacteroidota > Bacteroidia > Chitinophagales > Chitinophagaceae > Puia. The sequence continues at coordinate 521 of DASXKM010000591.1, forward strand.
GGACAGCTCCGATTATTTATACCAATGTTGATTTTTACGAACGATATCTAAAGGATGATTTTGATGGTTATCTTTTATGGGCCGCGCATTATCTGCAACCTTCCCAACCGCGTATTTACCGTAGCTGGAGTTTCTGGCAACATAATGAACGGGGACGGGTAAACGGATGTTATACGATCGTGGATTTCGATGTATTCAACGGCGACTCGCTGGAATTTCGAAAATTGCTTTTAAACTGAAATCTTAAAAATGAAAAAGGCTTACTGTGTTTCCACCTGCACAACCTGCCAGCGGATTATGAAGGATTCGGACCTGATCAAAAAAGGCTACGCTTACCAGAATATCAAAGAGGAAAAAATCACTCCGGCGCAACTGGATGAAATGAAATCCATGATTGGAAGTTATGAAGCGCTTTTTAGCAGAAGAGCTCTTAAATACAAGGCTATGGGATTGAAAGATAAAAAACTGACAGAAAAAGATTATCGGGATCTGATCCTTCAGGAATATACTTTTCTGAAAAGACCGGTTGTTATTTCCGGGAAGAAAATATTTTCAGGCAGCGAGAAAAAGACTGTTGCCGAGGTGGTGAAACTGAAGTAGTGTGGCGAATGGGGAAGCGTAGAGAATGTAAGAATTCAAAATTGAATAAGTAAATGATAGCGTAACAATATGATTTACATTTAGTTATCCCAGGATGCGGGAGGATTATAGAGACCTTACAGAGATAATATAGAGACCTTATAGAGACTTTTTTCCCCTTGTGCAATGGTTAGACAATCGCTATGCATAGTCCGGCAAATAGCGGGATATATCAATAATGGGCCTTATTCCTTTATTATTCGGAGTTTGGCGTAGTTCAGCATGATTTTCTTCTCGCCCCCCGACCTAAAGTTTACCGTAGCAATCGGATTATGGGCTGATCCTTCCATCTTTATTACTTCGCCGAACCCGAATTTCTGATGTTCCACTTTGTCCCCGGTTGCCAGATTCGATGTATCGCTCGGCGCAAAATCAGCTGAAGGAATATGAACTGCGGCAGGCGTTTTTGCATGAGCCGAAATATAACCTGGCCTGGAAGATTCGCGGCTTTTTGTTCCGGAATCTTCGCCACCATTATAACCACGGTTAAGCCGGTCGTATGCAGGCCGCCCTCCCCAGGATGTTCCGATCTGATTTTTTATTCCGCCACCTGCATAACTGCGATCCAGCTGGTTCTCCGGAATTTCTTCGATAAAACGGCTCGGATCATTTTGAATAACGCTTCCGAAACGATAACGTGAATTCGCATAAGTGATCCAGAGTTTATGCTTGGCCCTTGTAATCACGACATAAAATAATCTCCTTTCTTCTTCCAGTTCTTCCCTTGTGTTAATCGACATGGCGTTGGGAAAAAGAGATTCCTCCAGACCGGCGGCAAACACACAGCTGAATTCGAGTCCCTTCGCAGCATGTATGGTCATGAGTTTTACAGTATCTGCATCCGGATCCTTCTGGTCGGTATCGGTCAATAAGGTAATCTGCTGCAGATAGCCTGATAATCCTGCCTGTCCCCTTTGTGTTACCTGTGTATTTATATTATCGATCAGGATCCCGTCTTCATCAATAATGCTTCGGTTTGTCTGATCATCGACCCATTCCTTGATACTGTTTAGTAATTCCTGGATATTTTCATAACGCGCCAGTCCCTCTGTCGTTTTATCATTAAACAATTCTTTGACAATATTCGTTTGTTTGCCCACATGGGTCGCCACTTCATAGGCATTTTTAGTATTCAGCATGCTTGAGAAACTCTTTATCATCAGCACGAACTGTTCAATGGCTTCGAGTGTGCCGGCTTTGTAGCCCATTGAAGATGCATTGCAAAGAACATCCCACATGGAAATGTTTTTTTCATTCGCCATGAGAACCGCCTTATCCAGAGACGTCTTTCCAATGCCCCTCGCGGGAAAATTGATAATTCTTTTCAGAGATTCTTCATCGTTCGGATTCACAATAACACGCAGATAGGAAATAAAATCTTTTATTTCCTTACGCTGATAAAAACTGATACCCCCGTAAATCGTATAGGCAATCGCCATCCGGCGCAGACTTTCTTCAAAAGCACGGCTTTGTGAATTGGTGCGGTATAGAATCGCGAAATCCCGGTTATTAAAATGATTTCTGAGTTTTTGTTCCTGGATGGTATCCGCAACAAATTTCCCTTCATCATTGTCGGTCATTGTACGCACAAGACGAATTTTTTCGCCTTCGATATTTTCTGTCCACAGATTTTTTGGTATCTGTCCCTTGTTTCGTTTTATGACTTCATTCGCTGCCGTTATAATGCTTTGTGTACTCCGGTAATTTTGTTCCAGCTTCACGACTTTCACATCTTCGTAGTCTTTCTGAAACTGTAGAATGTTTTCAATCGTAGCGCCCCGAAAACTGTAAATGCTCTGCGCATCGTCTCCGACTACACATACATTTTCATAAACTGCTCCCAAAAGTTTTATAATCTCATATTGCGCCGGATTGGTATCCTGGAACTCGTCGATTAATATGTATTTAAACTTATGCTGATACTTATGCAGACTTTCCGGAAAATTTTTTAGAAGCTCATAAAACTTGAGCAGAAGATCATCAAAATCCATGGACCCGTTCTTGAAACATCTCTTTGCATAAGCTTCGTAAATCTGGGTTATCGCTGGCCGGTTGCTTCGAATGTCTTCCTGCTGTATATAGTAATCGGTCGCATATTCTGCGGGAGTGACCAGTCCGTTTTTTGCTTGTGAAATCCGGTTATAAACTATATTGGGCTTGTAATGCTTGTCATCCAGGTTGAG
>DASXKM010000592.1:0-3610 GCA_036496825.1 Puia sp.
GAATACGCAGTTCGGATGTTTGTAAAGATTGTCCGGCACCGTTTGTATAAAATCCTTTAAAGGCCAGGGAATCGAGTTTTCTTTTGGAATCGGTATTATGCAGCCAGCCGTTTTTACAGGAAAAAGAAAGATCAATACGCGGTATCTTTCCACCTTTCAGTTTTCCTTTAACGGTTCCATTAAAATCGAGATGTCCGTCGTATTTAAAATGTTTCAGTTCCTTTGCCAGATGATCAGGAGCAAAAGCAAATAATTGCCTGAAATCTGTTTTTTCTCCTGCGAATTTCAGATTTACCAGATTATCATGCAGCAGATCCGCCGTTCCGGTAATATTGAACATCGCATCTTCCAGTTTTAATTTTCCCTGTTGCAATGCGAGTATCCCGGATGATTTATTATAAGACAATTTGATTTCCGTCTCCACATGTTTATGTCGCAACAGAGAACTGTCACCGGGCCAGATATAATCAACCAGCATGGCACCCTGCAGATCGACGCCCATCTGAAGACTATCACTAAGAAGGGATGTCTGGATTCTGTCGATATGTGTATGAACCTGTTCACGGCTTTGTTTGTCAAGAAAAGAAACATCCATGTTTTTTAAAACCAGTTTCTTCAGAAGTAGGTCGGCCGCTTTTGTTGTGTCGTTTGCTGAAGAAACCGAATCCCGGCTCATTTGGATGGCATCCAGAATATTCAGCCTTCCATTATCTTTTATGATATCTATGCAGCCGTTTTTCAGGAGAATGACTTTCGCATGATATTGCTGTTTCAGAATGTCGGTCAGGTTGAAACCAACATAAATTTTTTCCGCCTCAAATATGGTCTTACCCGTTGTGTCCTTGTCTGCAAAAAACCGGACATTATGAACAGCAATCGATATATAAGGATAGTTTTGAAAAACCGAAATATTACTTCCGCCGGCAAGGAATTCACCCGGAAGTTTTTTATTGAGTTCACTCAAGGCCAGTTTCACCAGGCGTGGTTGCTGATAGTATAAAACGGCCGTGGCCGCAAGCACCAGTATGATCAGGATTATGACGGGCAGGATCAGGAACCGGAATATAATTTTCCGCAGTCGGGTTTTCATTGGATTTTGATTGACAGCATCGCTATCCCGTTTTTAAGGACGGCATAGCAAAATAGTGAGCTGCTCCTTATAAAACAACCTGTAAGGGGATTTATTGTATTGTCTGAGGGCGACCTTTCCTGATGTTTGTAACATCTTGATAATAATTAAGTTACCCAAGGCGTCATGGCCTGATAAATAATTATTATATTACATTATACGATATCAAAAACGACTGATATGAAATTTGCCTTATTAACCGTCACTTATGGTGGTTTGTTTTACAAGGGAAGGGCCCTGTCTCTGGAAGAACAAATACACCGGGCCAGAGAATTTGGTTTTGATGGGCTGGCTATCGAAACCAAACGTCCGGTTGCATCCCCGCTCGATTTGAATAAAGCAGAGCGCACCCGCATAAAAAATCTGGCTGCCGATCAGGGCATCACACTGTGCGCGGTGGAGAGCATGTCGAATTTCGCGGGAAAACATATGGAAGAAAGAGAAAACAATCTGGCTATGATGCGTTATGTGCTGGAAATGGCCAAAGATCTTGATGTAAATCTCGTAAAAGTTTTTGCTGCATGGCCCGGACTGATCAATGATGAAGAGGATATTGCATTATACGGTCAGTTCGAAAGAGGTAATTATTACAAACGCCTGTGGCCCGCTGAACTCAGAAGATGGAATCATTGTGTGGAAGGAATCCGTGAGGTTTCTGATATGGCTGCCGATATGGGCATTACCCTGGCATTGCAAAATCACGCACCGGTTTTGTCAAAAGGCTATGAAGATACACTGACCATGATGCAGGAAATTGACAGGAAGAATGTGAAGCTCTGTATTGACGTTCCTTTGTTTTACGAACGCCAGAGTGATGAATATATCCGGGATGCGGTGGAAAAATGTCAGGGACAAATCGTGCACACGCATTATGGGGCATGGAATTTCAGCCAGAAAAAAAATGGACAGATCGTTCAGGATCCTTCTCCATCTACGGGAGACCTGATCAATTACCAGGCATTTGTTGAAGCGTTGTATCATTCAGGTTATGAAGGACATCTTACCTCCGAATATTGTTTACCGGTGATCAAAAACCATCAGCTGGCGGGTATGGAAGAAGTGGATCACGCGACGCGTATTTCTCTTCAATATATGAAACAGATGGTCCAGCGGGCCGTGCTGGCTTAGCTTAGAACCCATACAACCACCATGCTTCGATACGCGAAGGCCCGCCTCAGCATCATGATGTTTTTGCAATTCTTTATCTGGGGTGCCTGGTATGCCACGGGTGGAAATTACATGAAGAGCCATGGTATGGGGAATGTGATATATCTCGCCTATATGACAAGTGCCACGGGTGCCATTATTTCTCCTTTTTTTCTTGGCATGGTCGCTGACCGGCTTTTTCCGGTACAGAAAGTGCTGGGATGGATGCATATACTAAGTGGCATCTTTGTTTTCCTGGCGCCATTTTTTGCAGAAGGAAGTTTTGTGTCAACCCCTTTATTTCTCGGGTTCCTTTTATTGCATATGCTTTGCTATATGCCCACCGTAAACCTCGCAGCAGCTACCGCTTTTCATCTGCTGGACAATCGCGAAAAACAATTTCCAATCATCCGTTTATTCGGTACGATCGGATGGATTGCTGCCGGTTTCCTGGTGAGTAAACTGCTTCAGGGCGATGCCACGGCCATACCTATGCGCATTTCGGGAATCGGTGGACTGGTGATGGGTCTGTATTGTTTTACACTTCCAAATATTCCGCCTGCAGGGACAGTTAAAAAAATGTCTTTCCGGGATTTTACAGGCGTGGACGCATTTGTAAAATTGAAATCCGGGCCTTTCATAATTTTTATCATCAGCCTGTTGCTCATTAGTGTTCCCTTCGCAGCCTATTTCTCCTATGTACCGGTTTTTCTTCAATCAGCACATATTTCAAATCCCGCATTCAAAATGACCTTCGGACAAATGTCCGAGATTCTTTTTCTGCTGATATTACCCTGGTTCTTTGCACGTTTCGGCCTCAAATGGGTTTTGCTGACCGGTATGCTCGCATGGGTTTGCCGCTATGCTTTATTTTCTTTCGCCTCACCGGATGCCGTGGAATGGATGATCATGGCCGGCATCATTTTACATGGCTGCTGTTATGATTTTGTATATGTGGCCGGCCAGATCTATATCGACAAAAAAGCCACACCCGAAATCCGCGCGCAGGCACAGGGGCTTTTTGTGCTCGTGTCCTATGGTGTTGGACAGGGCCTGGGCACCCTGGCCGCAGGCCAGATCTTCAACAGCGTCATGGGCAATAGCTCGTCGCTACAGCAATGGCAGCATTTCTGGTTCATTCCATTACTCTTTGCTTCAGTGGTTACTGTATTATTTGTTCTTGGCTTCAAAGAGAAAGCGCCGCAAAAAATATCTACATAAATATTCTTTCGTAAGCGATAAAAATACAAATGCAAAAGAAAATCACATTTGTCAGGACATTTTTCGGCTCTTTTCTTTTAAAATGAATAAATCCTGCCGGAATCATAATAAATG
>DASXKM010000593.1:0-4051 GCA_036496825.1 Puia sp.
GATAATGAGTTTATTTCCCAGTCCCAGCAAAAATAAATAACGGCGCGAGATGGATAATTCGAGATTTCGCTGATATTGCGCCGCACCCGAAAGAAACCAGGTGGGCGTAAGATCATATGAATTGATCAAAATAGCATTCTCGTTATCCCTGGAGTATTTTCCTGAATCGATGGATGCAATCGTAGACAATGATAACTGGTAGTTGAATAATCTGGTCGCCAATTGCAGGCTTGCACTAAAATTTACCTGACCGATCTCGCTGGATTTGGTAAAACTTAGTCCTGCCGAAATATTTCCATTCATTCGTTTCAGAATGTTATCATCCATGGAAGTAAGCATATAAATCTTGGTAATCTGAACCGGAACAATACTGCCATTGGTCAAAAGGATGTCCACCCATCCGTCCTTACCTGATGTTCTCAGGGTGCCGTAATAGATTTCTCTATGAATCGTCTCGATCTTGAATATATCGTGTATGATTAGGGTTTTTATTCTCAATAATTTGATCGTCAGCATTTTCAGGTCCATTTCATCAATCGTGATGGAACCCAGACTGGAACTCTGAACGGTGCCCATCAGGCGTTCGCCATGATATAGAAGAATGGTATCCTTCATCTGGCAATAAGATTTTTGAATACAACACAAAACGAAGCAGGAAATAATAATGTTTCTAAGCATACAGGAAGTTGCCAGTAAGTTGAACAGGACAAAAATAATGGGTTAATGGTGATAAATTTAATCTATGAAACAGTATATAGCCCATATCGCCCTGGTCGTGAAAGATTATGATGAAGCCATTGAATTTTACACCAGTAAACTTGGATTCATCCTCATCGAGGATACCATCCTATCAGAAAGCAAGAGATGGGTGCTTATCAGACCGCCGGGATCGGGCGATTGCTCGCTCCTGCTGGCCAAAGCGGCAAAACCGGAGCAGGAATTGGCTGTAGGTAATCAAACGGGTGGACGCGTTTTTCTGTTTCTTTTTACAGACAATTTTGAACGCGATTATAAAGCGATGTCGGCAAAGGGAATTCATTTTGTGAGACCGCCGAAAAATGAGGTATACGGAACTGTTGCTGTTTTTGAGGATTTATACGGAAATCTCTGGGACTTGATTGAACCGTCAGTTAAAAAATAAAATGTTTCGCTAACTATTGTGAACGAAAATGATCCCGTTGATCTTCGAAATGATGCCCGGGATTTCTGACTTAAGTGCCATTCTCGAATCTCAACGCGCTTATATCTATTTATTTAAGGAAGTAATAATATCAGGCGACAAATTAGATTTCCCGGCCGGAGTGGAAACCTGAACTGTTAATAAATCTTTTTTTCGGTTAATTCTATATACAAAAAACATAACCAGAGCCGACAATGAAATCAGGACCAGATAACTGTATGCCAGATTTTCTTCGTCCCTGGCGGGGATGAAATAAATAATAGCATAACTCAAAAGGGAAACGATGATATAATTAACGCCGCCGGAAAGACCGCTGGCAATACCCGCATTCTTTGGAAACAGGCCGAGGCTATAGGAGAAATAATTATTAAAAGTGAACCCGGCCGTAACATGGATTATAAATGCAAAAAAGATCAGGGTATATAAGTTCGTCAGAAAATGCAGGCTGATTATCATGGCGCTGATAAAGATGATTTGCAGAAAAAGATTGATGAATAATTTTTTATAAAAGGGTCTTCGGATGCTTGCTTTACCTGCAAAACCGCCAGCCATCCAGGCGGTACCCAGGATTAATGAACTGTAACCAGCTATTACAGGTGAAAAATAAAGATGATGTTCGATGATAAATGGTCCGGTCATATTAAAAACCATGACCATCGAATACGAAAGGCCCAGCATGAACAATCCCAGTGTAAAACTGGGTGTAGCCAGCATATCAATGTAAACCCTGGTGATTTTCTTAAAATTAAACACTGCAAATTCTACCAGGGTTTCTCCGCTGAAGATCAACTCGAGTAACGCAATAACCAATGCAAACCCTGCTAAAAAATAGAAATTCGACTGCCATCCGAAGGCCGTTTCCAGATAACCTCCCAAAAAAGGCGCCAGGATGGGACCGGTTGACCAGACGATGGTAAACATACTCAGGTAATTCTTTAACTGATCACCGGAAAACATATCTACGAAAAAGGCCCGCTTCGCAACGATGATCGCTGCCACGGTGATGCCATGTATAACCCGCATCGCGTAAAAAATATAAATGTTCTGTACGGTTGCAATCACCAGACAGGATAGTGCGAATACAACAAGTGCCCACAGTCCAATATGAAAGCGTCCAAAACTGTCCAGCAGACCACCGATAAATAATTGAGAAATACCATAGCTGACCAGGAAAATGGTTATTGTAGATTGCACCTGTATACTGCTGGCCTGCAGCGATGGTCCCATCTGCGGCATGGAAGGAAGATATATATCAACCGCAAAACCTGACAACGGTATCAGGGCAAATGCCAGTATGGTTGCTGTATTTTGATTCCTCTCTTTTATCCTTTTTACTCTCCTGTTGGCCTCCATTATTTTAATCAAGGGGTGTGAATGTTTTTGTGATTATCCTTTCATCCCAGAATTTTCCGGATAAGACCCAGAAATAATTCCTTCAGCGGAACCTGTTGGGCAACAACGGGAAGAAACGGAAGTATTACTGCGGCGGCAAAGGCGATGAGCAGGGTCTTGTCGTTGTCTATTTAAAGCGATTTTTAATACCACCGTTTCCAAAGATATACTGAGCTTTAGAGAAAATAGAGAAAGATTTTAATTAACTTTAAGTATGGAACAGACTGTTCTTGCAGTAACGATCGCACTGTTGTATGCCTTTCGCAGATTCCGGCATGCCAGGCGTTTCTAAATGGTTCCACGACCAGCGTTTCGTATCATTCTCTCTCTGAAAACGTCCCTGTACCTTCAGGTAATTCTGATCCTGTTTCGGAAGGCAACATGCAATTGCAAAACATCTTTTAAAATTATGGCCACACCTGAGCCACGGATACTCCGACTTTGTATTTTCTTCTTTGCTATTTGTATTGGCAGCTTTGTCCACGGTCAGCAAAAAAACAACACCCGAAAAATAATGGACGATACTTTAATAATTGAACAGACGGAAATATCAGCATGGAAAGACCTGATTGACGCCGCACCGGATTCATTCAGAATTTTGAATGGCTTAAGGCATCAAGATATAGGCGGTGGAATGGCCATTAATTTTCAACAAGAACCCATACCTCTTTTCAATCGTGTTATAGGTCTTGGAATCCGCGAGCCGCTTACACAATATTTGCCTGACTCCATTAAAGCTTTTTATACACACAAAGAAAAATATATTATTCATTTTTCATCATCCATGGTTCAGGCGGAAACAGATTCTTTATTGAAACAAAACGGGTTTTCCATTGCCGGTTCCTGGGAGAGAATTGTACGCGATAATGCACCTTTGAATAATATTCCTGCAAATGATTCCATAAAAGTACTGCTGGTTGATGAATCTTCTAAAGACAGCTGGCTGCATTTCTTATTAGATACGTATGGGTTTACATTTTACGAATGGCCTCGTTCATTCGCCCTGCGCAAGGGTTGGAAACATTACATTGCTTTGCGCAATGATAAAATAGTAGCCTGCCGTTCTTTTTTTATGACCGGAGCAAAAACGGTATTTTCAGGGGTCGATGCACCCGTACCTGGGGTAATGACACCTGACTGCGTTCCTGATTTTGCAATCTGGATAAATGCGATACAAGACGGATTGAAGGAAGGAGCTGTGCTTTTTGTAGCCGATATAGAACTGGCTGACAAAGAAAAAAATAAATCGGCCTATCAGGGATTCATGGATTTAGGATTTATTATTCCATATACACGATACCATTTTCGATTAAATAAATGAGATTGTCGAATTCTAATAATTCATGTCCTTGCCGTTTTGAAGATCCCGTATATTTTTTTCTATCTCCGCCTTGTTTCCACCTTTGGCTTGGGGAAGTGCCTTCTGTGCAAACGTCAGCGCTTTCTTATAATCGCCAAATGCCGAATACCCGCTGGCCA
>DASXKM010000594.1:0-4569 GCA_036496825.1 Puia sp.
TGAATGAAGCAAATAGATATTTCTTATCCCGGACTTCTTTAATTTCTTTCCAGGGAATTAATATAGGTTTATGAAACAGGCGAAAGAAAATAATAGGCCTCAAATAAATTCCCACTTCATTATATTTCAAAATAAGTGAATTATTATAATTGGCGCCATTGATGGAAGCGGAGGTAAATCCCACGCTATGTCCTTTAAAGGGAGCGCTGGTCGAATAATTGGCAGCCAATGCAGCCCATCCTATCCTTGAGATAATAAAAATGATGAGCACCCACATGCCAACAAAAAGAAAAGGGAAATAGAATCCGAAATAGGCCATGAGCACTTAATTTGATTTTGCTTTGCCGTTTGCTAAATAATAATTGATATTATCCTGCCAGTCATTTAAATTCTCCTTATACATGGCTTCCAGGGAGTGTTTATTTATTTCATTCCCAAGTGCAGTAAGACCGATGAAGGAATAAGTGATTTCAGCCTTTGTTTTATGATCTGCCGCAGGACTGCATTTCACGGTTATGGTCCAATACCTGTTTTCCGTTGAAACGAGGTATTGGATTAAATGCTTCTCCGGATCATATTTTGATACCCGCCAGATAAATTCTTTTTCACTGTGTCCGTGTCCATTCGTTTTAAAAGTTGTTCCCTCTTCTATGATTTCCGTGGAAGGATAAATCAGGTGCGGCTTCCATCCATTTGCCCATTTGCGTTCTTCAAACGCGCCAAATAGAGGGAATGTCTTATCGATTGTCGCATTTAATGAAATCGTCGAGGTTTTGCTGACCTTTTCGGATTTGAAATATGAACTGTCCATAGCTTGAGCGTGAGTTTTGCATGCCATTAGAACGAGTGATGCGGCAAGAAAAATTTTTGATATTTTCATGTGCTGGCAGGAAATGGTTTGGACCTGACTTTTCGAAACAAAAGTAGTAAAAACCTATTCTTGTTTTTGTATCCAGTTCTTTTCTTCCGGCGAAGTTTCAACCAGCGCATACTTTTTAACGCCACTGATATTCATTTCGTCGAGTATCCCGATAATATTTTTATAAGATGCTTCCCGATCGGGTTTCACGATGACCATGAAATCGGATGGCTTGGTCTTATTCTTTTTGTCCAGAATGACAGACCGTATGCCGGCAAACGTTGCAAGATGCATGGTTCTGAAATCATCTCTTTCATAATAAAATACTTTATCATGCCCGGTGAGTAAAACCGTTAGTGCTCCTGAGACCGGCAGTTTTATTTTGATATCATCCGGGACGTCCTTTGGAAGTATCATAGCTAGCGCCTTAGGTCGGCTGAGCGAAGTGGTAAAAATAAAAAAAGTAATAAGCAGAAATCCAAGATCTACCATCGGTGTCAAATCCACCCTGGTTGATAATTTCTTTGATCTGCGTACGCCTGATGTTTTTTTATGACAGTCGGTTGTTGACTGGTTTAATTCTGCCATTGCTTCGAGTTTAAAGGTTGATGATGATTTCAAAAGGAGATGCAAAATCTATTTCTTTCCATAATCATAATGATAAGGTAGATGAATGATGGACTATTTAACTTAGATGCCGAATACCCCAACAAATTTTCGATATAAAGCCTGGCGGAAGCATTTCAATGAAGATAAAATCAATACATATCATATTGGTAACATGTCTGGCAACGGGTTGCAGATCCAGGCCCATGACCATGCAGGAGCAGTTAACTGATAATTTCAAATTGCACCTCAAAAGGTCAGACTCTACATCGGAATTAATTTCATTCAAAATTCTGCGGACCGATACCATTACAGAAAAATTAAGAAGGATCAGGGACGATTCCAGCGATTATCAGATTATGGCAAGAATAGAAAAACAACTGGACCATGCACGGAAAAGCAACAGAGCAGATAGTATTGATTTTCTTCTGTATGAAATCAGATACATCAAAGAAGAGATAGATTCTTTGGAAAAGGCGATAGCAACCGCTGACGTTAAAAAGAGATATGGAATTATTGTAACCTGTTTATTTGAGTTGAAAAAGGATAATCGGCTTAAAACAGATTCTATGTTTTATTTTATAAATACTTACGGGCAAATTGTAAACTCAGATATGATTGACCGGTTTATACAGGGAGGACCGCGACGTGAATTTCAATATTAAATCACAATCAGGATGGTCTTTTGCCGGGTTTTTAATTTGGCCACAGCCCGTCATTCATAAATTATATGATTGACCGTTAACCAGGACCCTGGACAAGGATGAGTCAGAAATTGAAGTGATTACATCTTAAGAGAGGGAGAATTGTATACCTCCAGTATGATCAAATTTTGTTTTCCCCTGAGAAAGTTCCAGGTAAATATCAGACCCTTTCGAAAACCGATCAGCGCAACTCCAACAGGTGAAAAAATAGAAATTTTACCCGCCTTTAGATTCACATTTTCCGGTAAAACCAGCGTATAGGCTGTGGCCACATTGGTATCCGTATCCTTTATAAACACCGTCGAATTCAGGCGAACAACCTTATCCGGAAATTCTTCCTTACTGGTGATTTTGGCTCTGTTTAATTCTTTTTTTAAAAGAATGGAGGATTGCCGGTCTATCAGGTTAGCCTTTTTATTTCTTTTTAAATATCGTTTCAGGAGATCAAATTCCTCCCGGATAATAAAGACATTTTTACGTATTCTTTTCATAATTTTTATTTCAATTTTAAGTAGTTGTCTGCTATTCAATCTATTTTTGAAATGAGGCCAAACATTAGATCTTTTTCATTTTAGATACGAATAATAAAAAAAATAGCAACGGAAACGTAACAAACAGGCAACTGTACAATTTATCTGAAAAGAGGAACGCGTATTTAATAACAGCGATATTCAGTATCACCATGATGAAAATGGTAAGCTGATCCGCCGAAATCATTTTTTGATCTCTGGACATAAAAAATCCTTTAAGAAATTAATAATGAAATTCAGTCATTTTCATCCCCGCTGACCGTCCCTGGTCTTAACGGGGTAAGCGTATGAAAGTCCTTAAAGTTTGAGAAGAAATGTCGCGTAAGATGGATTGGCGAAGTTTTAGAAAAACAGCTTATTTCAATAGAAGACAAACCAATGTGAATAGCATGGAGCTTTCCGCGGTCTAATTCTAATATGTGTGTGTTTCCGTACATTGAAATATGAATTTCATTTATATATTTCGATATAAATAATTTTCGTTGTTAAAAAATTGGCAAACTTGTTTCCCAACAGCTACCACTTTCTTGAAACAAATGATACAGTTACTTTAATTAAGCGTAAAATCTGTACAACTGCCCCTTCTTCGTAATTTTAGGGACTTGTATGAATTTTTTCAAATCAAAAATCTAAACATTGACAAGAGTCGGATTTTTAAGGATCTTCCTATACTTCAGCGTTTTCATTCTTTCAATAACATACTATAAAGCAAATGCTCAATCCGCCGGCATACGCGTTTGGCTGGCTTCAGTGGAAAGGATGGACGGTAAACAAATTCCATTTCAGATGATTCAGACGCAGAAAAATAACCGGCAGGTCTGGTATATCAAAAACGCGGGCGAGAACATCCCGGTCAGCGAATGGAGAGAAAAAGGCGATTCGGTATTTTTCTCGCTGCCCGCTTTTGAAGTGTCGTTCCGGGCGCGGAAGGAAGGCAAAGAAAAACTGAGCGGTCAATTTATAAAAATCACAACAGGAAACAGACAATACTGGCCTTTTACAGCATATGCTAAAGATTCGCAACGCTTTGTTTCAACCCTGGGTAAAGCCAGCGAAAATATCAGTGGAAAATGGGACGTGACAATTACCCGGGTCAATGGCACTACCCGTAAGGCGCTGGCCATCTTTATGCAGGACGGTAATCTTCTTACCGGCACTTTTCTCACGCCTTCGGCAGATTATCGCTATCTCGATGGAATCGTTACAGGAGATTCGTTGAAGATGTCAAGTTTTGACGGAGATAATATCCGCCTGTTTGAGGCGAAGATCGCTAATGAAAATATGATCTCCGGTGGATTTTTTTTCAATGGATACACCGGTAAAGAAAGCTGGACGGCAGTTAAGACGGATAGTGTTCCACCGCCGGAGGCGATTGATCCAACGAGAATGCGGGAAGGCCAGACCAGGCTCAATTTTCGTTTTCCTGATTTGCAGGGGAAATGGGTTTCTATTAACGATGAAAAGTTCAAACATAAGGTGGTGATCATTCAACTCATGGGCAGCTGGTGCGCGAACTGTCTCGACGAAACCAGGTTCCTCGTTGACTTTTATAAGAAGAACCATGAAAAGGGCGTTGAGATCATTGCATTGACATATGAATACAGCACAGATGCCGTTCGGTCCAAAGCAAGTATTGAAAAGTTTAAGAAGTTGCTCGAAGTGCCTTATCCAATCCTGATGACAGGTGTCACAGCCGGTGATGATCAAAAGGCTGAGAAGACACTTCCTCAACTAACCGCCATCCGCTCTTTTCCGACAACGCTTATTCTGGACCGTGAAGGAAGGGTGAGGAAGATCGAGACCAGTTTTTATGGACCCGGTTCAGGCGAATATTACATTAAATACAAGAATGAATTTGATGCAATCCTGG
>DASXKM010000595.1:0-4746 GCA_036496825.1 Puia sp.
AATTCACTCACCGGTCATGAATACAGCGGAAAAAAGTCAGTTCATTAAATCGCTCGCCTCCGGTGCCGGATTTGATTTCTGCGGAATCGCAGCTGCCCGCCATCTGGACGAAGATGCCCGTAAGCTCGAAAACTGGCTACAGCAGGGCAAACAGGGTAATATGTACTACATGGAAAAACATTTCGACCTAAGGGTAAACCCTTATAAACTCTTACCGGGCGCAAAGTCTGTCATTTGTTTCCTGATAAATTATTTTCCTGATACAGATCAAAAAAATAGTTCCCCAAAAATATCCAAGTACGCGTATGGAAAGGATTATCATGAAATAATCCGGCCAAAACTCAGGTTCATTCTGGATCAGATGAAGGAAAAATTTGGCGATTTTAACGGACGCGGATTCGTTGACAGTGCGCCGGTGCTGGAAAGATCCTGGGCCGTGATCAGCGGTCTTGGCTGGGTGGGCAAAAATGGCAACCTGATACATAAAAAAAAAGGCTCTTTCTTTTTTATCGCAACCCTGATTGTGGATCTTGAACTCACGTATGATTTGGCTGAAAGTACTGATTATTGCGGCACATGCACACGCTGTATCGATGCCTGTCCTACCCAGGCAATCGAGGCAGATAAAGTGGTGAACGGAAGTAAATGCATTTCCTATTTTACCATCGAACTAAAAGATCTGCTGATTCCAAATTCAATGAAAAATAAATTCGATAACTGGATGTTCGGCTGTGATGTCTGTCAGGATGTTTGTCCATGGAACCGTTTTTCAACACCAACAGAGGAACCCGCCTTTAAGCCGATCGCAGAGATTCTTCAGTATAGTGAGAATGACTGGGAAGAAATTACAGAAGACGGATTCAAAAAAATATTTGCTGAATCATCTCTCCGACGCGCAAAATATCAGGGCATCCGCAGGAATTTACATTTTCTTAAAAAAGGATGAAGTAAAAGAATTCTCAAAGCCTTTCATTTTAAAGTATTCTTGGATCACTGACGCTGAATGAATTCCAGGTGACAGGCTTTGAGCATTACGCTTAAAAACTATCTTTGACGGATGAATAATTTCCTGAGTGAACGTGACTCAAAAGTGATTTGGCATCCATATACACAGCATCAAAAAATGGAAGATCCAATTCCCATTATGAAGGGAGAAGGCGCCCTCCTTTTTGATGAAAAAGGGAATTCCTATATAGATGCAGTAAGCAGCTGGTGGGTCAATCTGCATGGTCACGGGCATCCTTATATTGCGGAAAAATTATATAAACAGGCACTGGCTCTGGAACATGTCATCTTCACCCATTTTACACATGAACCGGCCGTCTCGCTCGCCGAAAGATTACTGGATATACTTCCGGGAAAATTATCTAAAATATTTTATTCTGACAATGGATCCACAGCTGTTGAAGTCGCATTAAAAATGGCTATTCAGTTCTGGAGGAATAAGGATCAGCCTTACAGAAATAAAATTCTTGCTTTCAATAACGCATACCATGGCGACACATTCGGTGCAATGAGTGTGAGTTCCCGCGGGCTTTTTACAAATGCCTTTAAAGATTTTTTATTCGATACGGTATTTATCGAAACTCCCAATGCAGACAATCTGGAAGAAATAAAATCCATCCTTCGATCACATCAGGGGCAAATCGCCGCGTTCATCTACGAACCATTGTTACAGGCAGCAGGCGGCATGCGTATGTATCAGGCAAAATATCTGGATGATTTGCTGTCATTTATTCGGACGGAAAATATTCTTTGTATAGCAGATGAAGTATTAACCGGCTTCGGCAGAACCGGACCACTATTCGCCAGCGAATCAATCAGCCACAAGGCTGATATGATTTGTCTTTCAAAAGGACTTACCGGCGGGTCCATGGCCCTGGGCATAACCGCTTGCAACCAGGACATCTTTAATGCTTTTTTGAGTACCGATCGGACCAAAACTTTTTTTCATGGACATTCCTTTACGGCAAATCCGCTGGCCTGCACGGCAGGACTCGCAAGTCTCGACCTGCTGGAAAAAAAATCCTGTCGTGATCAGATCCAGTGGATTTGTAATGAACACGTAAAATTTGTACAGAATGAATTATCTCTGGTCGGAATGGAGTTAATTATAAATATTCGGATCGCGGGAACCATTCTGGCATTTGAACTGAGTACCGGCAAAGACGAATATATCAACGAGGTAGGTGCTACTGTCATGAACAGCGCCCTGTCGCACGGCATATACCTCCGTCCATTGGGAAACACCGTTTATTTAATGCCCCCCTATTGCATCACCCCGCAACAACTAAGAATAATTTACAAATTCATACTTTCCATTCCTGACTTTATCAGGAAATACTGACAGGAACACTTACTTCCACGTTATCCCACTCAATGTTCATAGAAGAGGGTGGCAGACTGATCGTAAGTTGTTCAACCGGATTGCTCAGTTTTTTTACAGGAACATCCACATGTAACACGTCCTTGTCCTTGTATTTTTCATAATCGTAGGCTCCCCATTGACCAAGCTGACTATTCAGAATAACTGTCCAGCTTTGTTCATTGGGAATCACAAATAATGTGTAGGTACCTGCTTTCACGGGCTTACCTCCAAAACTCGCATCCTTACTAAAAGTAATAATGGTAGCAGAATCAGCACCACAGCGATAGACTTTCCCATAAGGTATCAGGCCGCCAAAAATAACCCTGCCTTTTTTGTAAGGCCGGCCATATCGAACAGCAACGTCCTTGCCGGTACTGGTTTCATGTGGGCTGACTGGCTTTTCCTGTCCGCAGGCTCCCAAAACAATCATAGAAACCATTGATAATAAGATCATCCTTTTCATAATTCTGTTTTTTGACTTTTATAATGACTGAATAAATATGCTCTTTCCCTTGCGAATTGTATACCAAAATCCCAGCTTCCACACTTCCATATTTCCAAACTTGCTATTGCTCTTTTTCCAATTTGTCCCGCAGTTGCATTAGCGATCTTTCCATAATGGGCCCCAGTTGTTTATCATAAAACATGCTGGCCAGTTTCTCCCATGGGTACCATTTAATATTGAAATTCATACTCCAGATCAGAATCGGTGAACCGTTCCCTTTATCAACGATAAACTGTCCGACAAACATCTTATTACCGCGCGCCCAAAGCGTATTTACATGATTCTTATCAACACCCGAAAGCGAGATCTCATTGCCGCCGACACGCAAATAATCAGACGAGGCACTGTCCGGTTTCGTGTTTGGGCTATGTTCCCCTTCAGGATGATTGACAAATTCATTCCATTCCTTCCATGTACGCAGATCCGCGATCTTATTCAGGATCTTGTCTCCCGGGCTTTTAATCTGTACCATCCGGGTCACTGAAACTACGGAAGGAAATAATGCAAACAGGAATAGCAAAACCAGTGACAGGATAACAATACTTCCGACAACAAGTTTCAAATGAATAAATTTAATATACTTACTCCCATTTAAAAGTCTTTATTGCAACAGCATATATAACAATTCCCCATAAAACAAGTATACCTATTTGTTTGCCGCAGTCCATCAGGGAAGCGCCTTCAAAAGCCACATTCCGCATTGCGTCGTTTAATTGTTTCAGTGGAAGTATTTCACAAAAGCCCTGCAGCCATTTCGGGAATGCCTGTGTTGAAAAAAATGTTCCGCCCAGTAAAAATTGCGGAAGTGTAAAAATATTGGCAAATGGAGGAATGGAGCTTTCATTTTTTGCCACGCTGCTGATAATAAATCCGAATCCCATAAAAACAACAAGACCCAAAAAACTGAGTATCAACATCTCCAGGAAGGTAGCCAGTCCGTTTATGAGTGTAAAGTGAAAGAAAAAATGTCCGGCCAGGATAATCACAATAGAAGTCAGCATTTGAAAAAGCACCCTGCTCAGACCTTCTCCAAAAACAATATTCTTCCGGTTAATCGGTGTGGCATAAAATCTTTTTAACACTAAAGTCTGGCGAAGGTTAAAAAACACAAATGCGACACCAAAAACGGCTGCACTCAAAAGAGAAAAGCCAAGCATGCCCGGCAAAATAAAGTCAATCATGGTGTATTCCCTGCCCGGCACTTCCGCTAGTTCCTGCACGCTGATCATTTTAAACTGATCGGGAATTTTTCTGTCCTCAATCATCATGATGGTTTGTGCCAGAGCCATTTTCAGTATCGGATATTGATCAGCGGATGCAGAAGAAGTTTGTGTCTTGATCTTATACTGCATATACCCTGCGGGTGATTGAGAAGAATCTACAGAAATAATAGCAGCGATCCTTCCCTTTATCAACTCTTTCCGGGTGTTCAGGCTATCCTTCTCGGTTTTTATTTTAACTACACCGGAAACCTGCAGTGCGCGGATTACATAGTTGTTACTGTCTGAAGGATTTTTCAAAGCAATGGAAACAGAGGCCCCACTTCCGCCGATAAAGCCAAAAACCAGAATAAAAATCAGGGGAAAGCCAAGACTGAATATAACAGCCGAAGGACTTCTCAATATTGCTCTTAAACTGGCTCTCGAGATGGCCAGCATAGCGCGGAACTGACTATAAGGTTGGCTCATGCTCATTTTTGAACTATGGGATCAGGCTGAATTCAAATGGAAGTCTTGCTTGCGGCACACCAGAGAGACTTTGATAATCCGACATTGTCCGGTACCATTTTGCACCTTCTACACCAAGATCTTCCCGGATTGCGTTTGCCTTTATGGTTTGTGTGTAATTGTTCAATAGCAGGTCCAGGAAACTT
>DASXKM010000596.1:0-14580 GCA_036496825.1 Puia sp.
GTTGCGCCAACAGGGATGAAGAAAGGAGCAGGAATAAGCCCACAAGGCTACATTTCATAGTTCTGTTTTTAGTCATTTTGTAAAGAAAAAATCCGGCATCATGATCCGTTAAAAAATTCCGGCGGCGGTTTATGAAGATAATACATTTCATTTATTCCTGATTTATGTCGGGTCGGAGAATCGCCGGAATAAGTTCAATACGAAGCTACAGCGAATGGAGTTGCCAGAGGGCATCCGAAAACCGTACGCCGGGATCTTTGGATGGATATTAACTAAATTTTGTATTATGATAACTTTCCGTCGTTCTGAACAGGCCGTTCGTCGGATCTTTCCGGAACCGTTGTCTGAATCGAATAGATTCACATCAAAATAACGATCATGAAAAAAATCTATCTATTCCCGGCTGCCATCATGCTGGTTGCAGTCATATTTGCTTTTGGGCCGGTCAAAGAAACACTCGTAGGAACCTGGAAAATCCATTATCCCAGTGGCAGTCAGGTAACCATCATTTTCCGGGAAAACGGAACCATCCGGGCCGAAATTCCCTCCGAGAACTTTACTGTTGAAGGAAAATATAAAGTAAAGGGAGACATGCTGTATGTAACCGATTCCACCTGTGGAACAAATTACTGGGGCAAATACAAATCAAAATTCTTTACCAGTGATTCAGTCTATTCCGAAGCCATCGAGGATTCCTGTTCAGGCAGAAGAAATACAGTGGATAAGCAAACACTGATCCGCGTGAAGAATTAAATGTCTTCAGAAATCTTTATTCTCATGCCCCTGATTTCCTGATAATATTTCCGGTGATTCAACGGAGTTCTGCCTGCAATGGTTTTAAAATGCCGGTTGAAATTTGAGAAATTATTAAAGCCGCTCTCATAACAGATTTCTGCAACCGTCTTTTCTGACTCGGCCAGCAGTTTGCAGGCGTGACCTATCCGTACTTCCAACAGAAATTTGGAAAATGGCTTTTTAATCCGGGATTTGAAATATCTGCAAAAGCCATTGGGTGTCAGATGCGCGATTTTTGCAATTTCTTCCAGCGGTAATTCTCTGGAAAAATTGTTTAAAATGTGCTGATAAATATTGTTCAGACGGTTAGCCTCCGACTGACTGTATTGAAAACTGAGCCCTTCACTGCAAATGGTTTTTGTTTGTTCTGAACAGGCAATGGTTTCCAGTATCTGCAAAAGCAGAATAATACGTTCACTGTTTTTTGCCGTCACCAATCGCCGCATCATCCCGGAAACGATATCCCTCGACTGATCTTTTATGCGGATGCCCATCTCAGCTTTTTGAAAAAGATTGAGCAGAGCCTTGTTCTCGGGCATTTTGAAAAACTCCGGACCAAAACAATCCGGCAGAAAATGCACGATGATCGCTTCTACTTTCAGTTTGGATCCTTTCTCCAGAAATTTTTCATCGCAATGCCAAAGATGTGGCAGGTTGGAGCCAACCAGTATCAGATCATTATTTTTAAAATGGTGAATGCTGTCACCGATAAATTGTCTTCCCGAAGCATCAATGATATACACCAGTTCCAGTTCGGGGTGATAATGCCATTTGTTGTAAAAAAATGAAACCACATCATAGCGCACACTGAATGAATGTCCGGCCTCCTTCGGAATTTTCAATAAATGAGGTTTCATTGTCGGATGGTTTTTATATTATGTATTTATTACACTTGTATCGTAATGCGCTTATCGTGTCATTAATACGCCAAATTTAAGTTAAGATAGTACATAAACAGGTCAAATGGGAGCCATGGCCTGGAGCGTCCAGCTTATACTTTTGAAAAAAATTTCAGTCGTATATGGAAAATAAATACATCCTCGGTCTGCAACAGGCAGGTATCCGTGACATTGAAAAGGTTGGTGGCAAAAATGCCTCACTGGGGGAAATGATTCAAAACCTCTGCAAAATGGGCATCCGGATCCCGGCAGGTTTTGTAATTACGGTCGATGCCTACCAGACTTTTATTTCTTATAATCAGCTGGCAGATAAAATCAGTTCCCTGATTGCGGAAATTGATTATGATAATATGGAATCATTGCGCCGGGCCGGTCTGCAGATCCGCAATATGATCCGGAACACAAAATTCCCACCCGAGTTAAGCAATCTGATAATCGATGCTTATTACAAACTCTCATCAGAATATGGACAGGAAATAACAGATGTCGCTGTTCGCTCTTCGGCGACAGCTGAAGATCTGCCGGATGCAAGTTTTGCCGGTCAGCAGGAAACCTATCTGAATGTGCGTGGACCGGCCGCCATCATGGACGCCGTAAGAAATTGTTTTGCGTCTTTATTTACAGACCGGGCCATCAGCTATCGTCATAGTTTCGGATTTGATCATTTCGCGATTGGCATTTCTGTATGTATCCAGAAAATGGTGCGCTCCGATCTGGGAAGTTCCGGCGTTGCTTTTTCTCTCGATACGGAATCCGGTTTTAAAGACGCCGTGGTTATCAATGGCATTTTTGGTCTGGGTGAATTGATTGTGCAGGGAAGTATTTCTCCGGATGAGTTTATTGTTTTTAAACCATTGCTGGATGATCAGTTCGTTCCCATCATCGAAAAAAAACTGGGACTGAAGGATCAGATGATGGTTTACGGCGATGACCCCGATGAACGCGTGAAAATTATACCGGTTGAAAAATCCGGGCAGAATAAATTTTGCCTGAACGATCATCAGATCATGCAACTCGCAAAATGGGTAATGATCATTGAAAATTATTATACCCGTCTGAAAGGGTATTGGTGCCCGATGGATATTGAATGGGCAGTGGATGGAATGACGCAGGAACTTTTCATTGTGCAGGCAAGACCGGAAACCATTCATTCACGAAAGGATCATACCAAACTCAGGGAATATGTCATGCAGTCACATCAGCAGACACCGATCCTGAAAGGCATTGCAGTAGGAGATCAGATCGGAAGCGGCCGTGTAAAAATCATGTATTCGCTGGACAAGCGACTGACAGATGGAAATGAATTCAAAGCAGGCGATGTACTGGTAACCGAAATGACGGATCCCGATTGGGAGCCCATCATGAAAAAAGCTTCTGCCATCATCACCAATAAAGGTGGCAGAACCTGTCACGCGGCAATCATCGCCCGCGAAATGGGTGTACCTGCGATTGTGGGCTGTCGCAACGCAACCACTTTACTGGCAGACGGAATGGAAGTAACCGCCAGCTGCAGCGAAGGAGATGAAGGATTTTTATATGCCGGAATGCTTCCATTTGATATTGTTGAAACAAGTCTGGATGAACTGCCGGAGATCAATACCAAAATGATGTTGAATGTCGCATCGCCATCGCTGGCATTTCGCTTCTCAAATATTCCAAATGCCGGCGTGGGACTTGCCCGCGAGGAATTCATTATCAATAATTATATAGGCATTCATCCGATGGCGCTGCTCAGACATAAAGAATTGAAGGATGAAATTTTGTCCGCTCTTATCAAATCAGCCATCCGCGGTTTTGAAAACGAAGAACAGTTTTTTATTCAGAAGCTTTCTTTTGGCATTGCAAAAATAGCCGCCGCATTTTATCCGAATACGGTGATCGTTCGTTTTTCCGATTTCAAAACAAATGAATACCGGAACCTGATGGGTGGTCAGCATTTTGAGCCGGCCGAAGAGAATCCCATGATCGGTTGGCGTGGAGCATCCAGATATTATTCTGAATCTTATCGCGAAGCCTTTGGTCTCGAATGTAAGGCCATTGCCCATGTACGGGAAAAAATGGGTCTCCGCAATGTAGCAGTGATGATACCTTTCTGTCGCACCGTAGAGGAACTGATAAAAGTGAAAGAGATCATGTCGGAATATGGTTTGGAAAAAGGGAAAGCCGGTTTGGAATTATATCTGATGGCGGAACTGCCTTCCAATATTTTAATGGCCAGGGAATTTGCTGCACATATCAGCGGATTTTCCATCGGTTCCAATGACCTTACCCAACTCACGCTCGGCCTGGACAGGGATTCGGCGCTCGTTGCGCATCTCTATGACGAACGCAATGTTGCTGTGAAACGCATGTTGAAGATGCTGATACGGCAGGCAAAATCTTCGGGTGTTAAAGTAGGCATATGCGGACAGGGCCCTTCCGATCATCCGGATTTTGCACAGTTTCTCGTGGAAGAAGGTATTGATTCGATTTCTGTTACACCAGATTCTGTTATAAAAACAATCCGGGCGATTCATGCCATCGAAAATAAACGGGAGGCTGTTGATCTGGAGGAAAATATTTTGATATGATGATCAATCGCACCATTCTCACCCTGGAAGAATTCAGAAAACAGGAACTCCGGTTGCTTCCGCAGGCAACCGGTGAATTTAGTAATCTGTTACGCGACATCGCACTCGCGGCTAAACGCGTAAACGTAGAAGTAAACAGGGCCGGTCTGGCAGATATACTGGGAGATACAGGACAGCTGAATGTTCAGGGAGAATCAGTGCAGCGGCTGGATGCATTTGCAAACGCTACGTTCATGACCGTGCTTCAACGGGGAGTTAGTTGCGCGGGAATGGCTTCTGAAGAAATGGACGATTTTATTTGTTTTGATGAAGAGATTTGCAACCAATCCAAATATGTGGTGGTCATGGATCCACTGGATGGCAGCAGCAATATTGATGTAAATATTTCAATCGGAACCATTTTCGGTGTTTACCGGCGCCTGACTGAAACCGGCTCACCCTGTAATCGTGCTGATTTTTTACAAAAAGGAGAAAACCTGGTGGCAGCCGGATATATCATTTACGGGCCATCCACGATGCTCGTTTATGCAACAAGAAGAGGAGTGAACGGTTTCACCCTGGATCCTGGTTTGGGAGAATTCACTTTGAGCCACCCGGATATTAAATGTCCTATGGAAGGGAAAATTTATTCTGTCAACCATGGGAATTATTATGACTATGATGAAAAAGTAAAACAATACATCGGATCATGTCAGTATGGATCAAATCAAACAGGTGTTCCTTGCACTCACCGCTATACCGGCAGCATGGTTGCGGATCTGCACCGGAATCTTTTGAAGGGTGGAATTTTTTTATACCCGGCCACGGCACAATATCCGAAAGGAAAACTCAGACTCGTGTATGAATGTAATCCGTTTGCCTTTATCCTGGACATAGCCGGCGGTCAGGCGACAAACGGGAATTTGGACATATTAAATATTCAACCGGATACTCTTCATCAGCGCACGCCCTTTTTTGCCGGTAGCAGCGCGATGATGAGATCATTTTCAAAAAATTCATTCTGCCGCAATCGCGCCGCCTCTACATCTGGAATCAAAAGGCCTGCATAGTAAAGGTTTCCCGGTGGCCGGAATCCGCTATGCGATGCTGACGTTTACCTACAACCTGAATAATTTTGCGGATCCCAAACAGAAGAGGATGCCGTGATTTTTACCGCGCGGAGGCGACCGGTTTAATCGCGACCGGTTTTAAATAAGACTCTTTTTCTTTTGTAATTTTTTTTAGGATGGCCGACAATGTAAAACCGTATAACACAAATCCGATAAAGATGATATATCCCGGTTGAATGGCCGTATTATTGGTGGTTATACTTGAAATGGTCGCGTTATTCAGATTGAGATCGGATAATGTGCTGTTGACAATGCCATTAAAACCAATATAGGTCATCAGGATCGCCACTACCATCACATCCGCCATGCTCCATTTCCCGGATTTAAAGGCAAAATAATATATGAATTTATTTTTTGCCCATTTCTTCTGATCGAGTATATATATCCCTGTGGATAATAGTTTCATCATTGGGAACAGGATACTAAATGCGAGGATCAGTATACCCACTATTTCCGAATCCAGTTTTCCGGTCTTCAACAGAAGTTCAACAACATCGAGAATGCTTTTGCTTTGGAAAAAAAGTACCTGGTTTTTGAAGGTGATATTTTGTCCAAGCAAATAAAAATCCATTTCCTGAATCCGGGCATCTATCTGAATCATTGTCGTGGTAAGACCCACTATCAAAAGGATCAATGCGGAAATAATCGACATGATATAAAGAGGTGTGTAAAGATCTTTCCGGTTCCTGATTATCCGCCAGAGTATTAATATTAAAATAACCCCTCCCAGCATTCCGAAGGCCCAGGAATAAGTTTGCTTCCTGATTAGTTCAAGATCTGTCTCGGCTTGTTTTTCAAATGCGGGCTTGTCAGTCGCACTATATTTTTTAAATATGGAATCCATAAATACCTTTTCAGCGGCCTTGGAACTATCATATGTCTGTTCCCCCAATTTATTTAATTCGGTTTGAGCAATGTTCTTTAACCGCCGGTAGCTGGAAGGTTTATTGATTTCAGAGATGATTTTATCGGCGAATCCCGGAACTTTTTCCTGCAGTTTCTTTTTATTCGATAATACATGAAAGGCCAGCTTCGTTAGTTTTCCACTGAGTGATTTTTGCGGTTTTTCTATTGACGCTACTGCCGTGTCAACCAGGCCGTACAGTATTTGTTCAATTTCTTTCCTGAGATCCTGCCGCTGCTGGGGTGTCAGTTTGAATTGTTGAATCTGGGAGTCGACTGCCATCACGATATTGTCCCGCCACTGATCAACGGACAGCAGGCCAAAAGAAACATTATTTATGACCATATAGTCCTTCTTGATCCTTTCCTGGCGATTGGAAAGTTCATGTACATTAAAACCACAAAAGCCTATAGCAATCAGGATGCAGGTAACGCCGACCGTTAGTAATATTCGTGAGAGGGTTGAACCTGATTTTTTGTTGGACTGGGGTTTAGATACCACGATATAGAGTTTTTAAAATACCTATACCCATAGTAATCAAAAGGCAGGCCAGGGGAAATCAGCTGCTTTTTACCGGAACTTCAATATTAATTTGTATTGTTTCGCCCACGGACCCTCCTTTCTTACCCAGGTTATAATCTTCCCTTTTTATGGAGAACCGGCCTTTAAATACACCGGTATTACCGGTTGAAGAAAATGTAAATGGGATAACAATTGATTTGGATATGTTTTTCAGCATAAGCGTTCCGTATGCTGAATAGCCACCAGGCGTTTTTTCAATCTTTGTTGATTTAAAATGAATCCGCGGATATTTTGCGGTATTGAGCCATTGCTCTTCGTTGCGCAAATGCGTATTCCGAAAGCCAATACCGCTGTTCACCGTGCCGGCATCAATGCTGGCCGTAACAGAACTTTTTGATAAATCTTTTTCATCAAACTGAATTTCTGAAGACAGGCCGCTGAAGCTCCCATGCACTTCACCGAAGGGACCATCGACGGCAAACGTAATTTTTGCTTTGGATGAATCGGCATTCCAGTTGCCCGTAAAGGGAAGTCCGGTTGCCAGGACAATGAGCGGGATGAATAACAGCGTTTTCATCAAATGAGAAACGTACAATTTTCATGCTGAGTTGCGAAATTCTGCAGAAATAATGAATTCTTCCGGCAAAGGCCAGCCAAAAATGTCCGGTTTGATAATCCTGGCCTGAACACGGGATTGACCTATTTATTAACTTACTATAGAAAAATTCATTTTATGTTTATTTTGATCCTGATCGGACTGCTCATTCTGTTAAACGGGTATTTCTCAGCGGCGGAAATAGCCATCGTATCAGTAGAAAGATTCAAAATACAGGAAGAGGCGGACAAGGGAAACAAGAGTGCAAAAACGATTCTGGAATATTTGAAAGAACCGTCAGGATACCTGAGTACCATCCAGGTCGGACTCACGCTGATCGGTTTAATTGAGGGCTTGTATGGTGGCGAAGCTTTTGAAACATTTCTCGAACCAAAATTTATTTCGTGGGGAATGTCAACCTGGTGGGCACATGTTGTGGGTATTGCGATTGGCGTTGGGCTGATTACCTATATCACAATTGTTATCGGTGAATTGCTTCCAAAATCCCTGGCCATTCGTTCGCCCCAGAAAATTGCGCTACGAATGGTACCCTCGTTCAGATTTTTTTCTTTTATTTCCTATCCCTTCGTTCAGATACTTACCGTCAGTACCCGGTTTTTATTAAGAATCATCCATGCCAATAAACCCGAGAGCCAAAAACTGACTGACGAAGACCTCAAGAGTGTTCTAAGTCAGGCATACCGGCAGGGAACGCTTGAAAAAGAAGAACCCAAACTGCATGAAAATATTTTCGATTTTTACGAGCAGGTAGTTGAATCTATTATGACGCCGCTGAAGGAAGTGGTTGCCATCCGGTTGGAAGGGGGTACAGACCAGGCAGATCAGATCATGAGGCAAAGTCCCCATAACTATTTTCCGGTTGTTCAGGGGCAGAATGTTTTAGTGGGTTATATCAGTGCAAGGGATTATTTCAGGGACAGCAAAAAAAATATCCGGGAGCAAACCCGCTCCGCGTGTACGTTGAAGAAAAATCAAAAAGCATCCGAGCTCCTGAAAAAATTTAAAGAAAAAAATCAGAATTTCGGCGTCGTCGTGAACGACAAGGGAGAGTTGTACGGGCTCGTCACCATGCATGATATCGGCGAATCATTAATCGGTCAGATAGCATAATGTAATCATCCGGTTATAGGAAAACAAATTTTTTCTGTACATATTAATTATAATTCACTCCCGGCAGAATAGAAACAACTGTTTTCGAAACAATATAATTGAGCCCGATGAAATGTGTCAGCAGGGTAAACCCAATGTTAACCTGACATCCATTTACTGTTAACTCGATTCACGCATAGGCTTCTCAAATTATTTGTAATGGCAGCATACAACGATAATGCTTTCGGATTTTCTTATAATTTCAAACCAGTGATCAGAAATAAAGTACAAAGAATCAGCAGGAAAACCAGGAATGGACGTATAAACCGCCACCACGCTTTATAACTGACATTCGTCAGCGCCAAAGAAGGCAGCAGGATACCGGTTGGAGCAAGAAAGCCCATGATGCCCATGCCGTACAGATAGGTATTCACCATTTCACGACCAGGAATTCCGATGATAACAGCCAATCCGCCCAATATGGGCATCGTTAAAACTGCCATGGCGGAACTGGATGAAATGAAAATGGATAGCAGAAGGTAGAGACACAATACAAGCAGGATAAATAATACCGGCTGCAGATGGCCGACGGCATTCGCGGCGTAATACAAAATGGAATCGCTAATATTTCCTTCATTCAGAATGATCGTTATGCCCCGGGCTGCTCCGACAATCAGCGCAACACCAAGCATACTTTCAGCACCCTGAATAAATTTTTCAATGAATGTTTTTTCATTCATTCTGATTACAATGCCGAAAACGATCGTTGCCGTCAGGATCAATGTAGACATCTCAAGAAACCACCAGTCCCACAGAATCACGCCGGTTATCATGATCAGGAAGCTGGACAAAAATAAGAACAGTAATATTTTTGTCCTGAGCGACAATTTCTTTGTGAGAGAAATGCCGGATGAAATATTTACAGGCGTAATGGTTTCAGCTGTATCCTGCCGGTAAACAAAAGAGGCCGACGGATTTTTTTTTATTTTTTTTGAATAACGAACGATATACCATGAAAAAAATGAGGTCGAAATAATAAACATCAGAATCCGGCCGGTCAGGCCATCGACCCAGTTTACACCCGCCGCATTGGAAGCGAGAATGACAGAAAAAGGATTCGTAACAGAAGATAAATATCCGAGTTGCGTGCCACCATAAATGACCGCTGCCGGAATGATTAAATCATAACCGGCAGCTAGAAAGATAGGCGTTATGACAGGATAAAAAATCAGCGCTTCTTCCTGCATACCATAGGTGGATCCGCCAATTGAGAACAGAAAAGTTAATATGATAATCAGCCAGCTTTCCTTTCCTTTCATGCGATGGGAAAGAAAGCTGAGACCTGAAACCAGGGCGCCGGATTCCTGAAAAATATAAATGAATGAACCCAAAAGCACGATGAAGAGAAAAATATCCACCGCTTCATACATGCCTTTGATGGGTGCCTGCAAAACACCCAGCGGACCTTCCCGGTTTTGAGAAACCCGGTGATAGGAGCCGGGAACCGAAACGGGTTTCTGAATACTGCCGGTCCTGAATTTTTCCAGACCAATCAGAATATGAAGGCTGTCAAGCGTCCCCTGAGAGAAAGGAAGATCCAGACTTCCCTTCTCAGTAGTCAAAACAAAATGATCATTCTCTTTATTACTCAACTTATCATATCTGCCCGCAGGTATGAGCCAGGAAGCGATCGCCGCCATGAAAGTGATGATCATTAATACAGTAATAGGCGAAAGAGCTTTTCTTTTGTCAGGCATGTTGAATTGACTTTTGGATCCGGGTGCTCTTGTATATATTTGAATTGAATATCATTATGTGTGAATATACAAAATGCAGATTATTGGATCAGCCGGTTAAAAATGATCCCTCATCCTGAAGGGGGATTTTATATGGAGGTTTTTCGTTCCAGGATAGAAATCTACCGGAAATCCGCCGGGGATATGAAACAAGCCTGTACATCCATTTATTATTTGTTGCAGGGTACGGACTATTCAGGGTTTCACAGGATTGCATCCGATGAAATATGGTATTATCATAAAGGGGTGCCACTATTTATTTACGAATTAACGGTGTCCGGTTTACTGATTACGCATGAACTTTCTGATCAGTCAACAGGTTGTTTATCGGTGGCAATAGAAGCGGGATCCTGGTTTGCAGCTTCCCTGCCGTCAGGAGAAGGGTTTTCACTGGTTAGTTGTGCCGTTGCTCCTGCCTTCGATTTCAAAGAGTTTGAAATGGCAAATAAGGATGAATTGAAACAGCTATACCCCGAATATGGCAGTTTGATTGAGCGTTTTTGCAGATTAACGGTTTGATTTAACGGTTACATAATCCCCAACGTGTGAATATCTGTGCTTTGTAACAGGAATTAACCGAATTTCACATTCCTATTTATTTTCATTGTTCATTCATAACATGAGAAATATTATTGCCGGGTAGGCTGCAGTAATTCCATTAAAAAACTTAAAACTTCTATTTTATGAGAAAGCTTAGTACAGGTATACTTCTTGTCGTCATGATCGCCTTTAGTTCCTGCAAGGCCAAGAAAGAACTGGCTACCGCCAATGAAACGATTCAGAAAATGACGACCGATCTGGCCACCTGCAACACCAATCTGACGAACACAACGAACACTTTAAATGCCAAGATAGCTGATCAGAACAACCAGATTGCCAGTCTTTCCAGTCAGAATGCCGCGCTGAGTAAGGATGCAATGGCATACAAAGAGCTCAGAGATGATCTGAAAGCAAGACAGGCAATGTTGAATGCCGCCCTGGCAGAACAGGGTACCTCACTGAGAGAAATCAGAGAAAGAATTATTGCCGGGTTATCACAGCTTTCCGATTCAGGAATAGACGTTGAATTCAAAAACGGATTATTGTATGTGGATCTTCCGGAAAGTCTGCTTTTCCCTTCCGGCAGTGCTACGTTGAATGCTAAATCCAAAAATGCATTGTCACCGCTGGCCAATGTACTCAACAATTATCCAAGAGTCCAGATCTATGTGGTCGGACATACAGATACGCTTAAAATTCATAATGCAAAATTCTTTGATAACTGGTCTTTGAGTACAGAAAGGGCCAATAGCGTTGTGCGCGCATTAAAGGATAGTTATGGCGTAACTCCATCCAGGCTGCTGGCTGGCGGAAGAAGCAAATACAGTCCAATTGCAAGTAACGATACGAAAGAGGGGAGAGCGACGAACCGCCGTATTCAGATCATTCTGAATCCGGATCTTTCAAAACTCTGGGAGATGATGGATAATTAGTAGTCGAAAGAATATGCCGGATCGCGATACGGCTCTTGAACCTCAAACGCATTAAAAAAACCGTGCAATCGATTGTACGGTTTTTTTATTTGACGACCGGTCAGTATTACGTACAATTTTTTTGTCTTTTCCGGATGATCTCTGTCCGGATCTTTAACAATAGATTGTCTAATTTTATAGTGGAAATTCTCAAAAACCCGATCGTATTTAAAATTGTGAGGGACAGAAACAGCATTTCAGGTATCGTGTTGCTTATATTTTTCGAAACCTGTCAGCAGCCCGAACCGTCAAGGGATGTGGCTGGTAAACTGGAAAAGATATCCGGAGCTGTTTCCGGGGGTAAAGGAGAATATCGTTCAGCATCAGATTATGCTGGCTTCAGGTGTGTTAAAATTTCTTCGTAATGCAGACACAAAGTAAAATCGGCCGCTGGTTTTTCTGCATGCTGGTGTGCACGGTCGCAATAGTATTTACTGCTTCGGCGCAGCAAAATATAGCTACCCAGATCCCGCCCGACATTCACCGTGGGCAGGACATGACCCAGTTTTTTTCAAAAGAAGAAACAGTGGGAAGTGTTTACCTGACCCGCAATTGGGTAAAGGGAAGGGTTGAGCTATTAAGTCATAGAATGCTGCCTGCACCCGATAATCCCTTATTGTTCAATTTTGATAAGATCAATAATGTCATTTATACAATCAACCGGGATAATAAGGTAAAATTTTATCCGGAAGATTCTGTGATCAGCTTTAACCTGGTGGATGACAATACGGTTTTCTCTTTTGAAAAAGTACCCTGGATCAGTGATAACTTTTTCCTGATGCCGATTTTAAAATCTGAAAAAGGATATTCGCTGTATAAAAGATTGTTTACGAAATTTCTGCAGGCTGATTTTTCAAGCGAAGGATACTATTCAAAAGGGAGAAAATTTGATGAATATGTGGATTATTACGAATACTATATTACCTATCCGGGCAATACTCTTTTCCGAAAATTATATCTGAAAGAAAAAGACATCAGAAAGGCATTCCGGGATGAAACTAAACTGCTGGATGATTTTTTCAGTATCCACGAGCGTGAAATTAATGAACAGAGTCTAATTGGAATCGTACAGTATATTGATGACAGGAAATTTCCTGATTGAGCCACCCGCCTCAAGTCTATTCAGATCTCAGACTCTTCGTTGGGTTCGCCAGTCCTGCCTGCACAGCTTTAAAGCTCACCGTAAACAGCGCAATCAAAATAGTGGTACATGCAGCTATCACAAAAATCCACCAGTGAAGAGGCGTACGGTAAGCAAAATTATTCAGCCAGTTGTCCATGGCCGTGTATCCTACTGGAACAGCGATACAGGTTGCCATCAGAACTGGTTTAAGAAGATCTTTTGAAAGCAGGATAACAATATTTTCTGTTGAAGATCCCAACACTTTACGGACCCCGATTTCCTTGGTTCTTTTTGCCGCAGTGAACGACGCGAGACCAAACAGACCAAGACATGCGATAAAAATAGCCAGGCCTGCAAAGACAAATAATATAGTTTGCTGCCTGAGATCTGTTTTATAAAGTTCGTCGAATTTCTGATCCTGAAAAGTATATTCAAAAGGATATGCCGGTGCCACCCGGTTATATTCATCCTTTATTAATTTCAAAGTGGCAGTAATATTACCGGGTCTCATTTTGACGACAGCAACCCGCCTGTCTTCACTTGGTGAAATAATTAATCCATCCATTTTTTGCTTCAGGGAAAGAAAATCAAAATCTTCAACGACCCCGACAATCCTGCGGTTCAGGCTATCCCTTACCGTATTCCGGATCCATTTTCCGATCGACTGTTCCGGTGTCCATCCCAGCATTGACGCAGCTGTATGACTAATCAGAACGGAATGGGCTGAATCTGTGGGAAAAGAAGATGAAAAATCTCTTCCGGCGATTATTTTCAGCCCCAGGGTTTTTACAAATTCAAAATCGGCATATTCTGACCTGAATTTTTGCAGTTCATCATTTTTGCCTTCTGCCTTAAAACCCTGCATATCAAAAAAGCCGCCGGGTTCTCCTGACATCATGGAGACGGAATATATATCCGGATGACTCTGCAACTCGGTTTTGAACGTATTCATATGATTATAGAAATCATCATTATCGATTCGCATTACAATCGTTTGCGATTCGTCATAACCTGGATTTTTACTTTTTACATATTTCATCTGAATGATGATAATAAGTGTCCCGATGATCAGGAACACTGAAATGCTAAATTGAAGCATCACCAGAGACTGCCGGAAAAACGATCCGCCCCTGCCTAATCGGAGTTTACCTTTTAATGCCTGTATGGGTGAAAATGCGGACAGGAAAAAAGCAGGATAACTGCCAGCCAGAAAACCAGCAACGATAATGACTCCTGTCAGGAAAAGATAAACCGGCCAGGTATTCCAGGATACGATTAATTCATATCCCAGTAAATGATCATAGAAGGGCATCAAAATCAACAGAAGTCCAATGGAAAACACACAGGATATAAATGTAAGCAAAATGGATTCTCCAATGAACTGCCATATCAGGTTATTTCTCAGCGCCCCCATCACTTTGCGCAAGCCTACCTCCTTTGATCTTTCGACCGCCCGGATCGTTGAAAGATTCATAAAGTTGATACAGGCTATCAGCAATATCAGAATGGCAATGGAAAGAAATATATATACAACTTTCTTATCGCCATGTTTTACATTATCGAAACCAGACGGTGGTTCAAAATAAATATCTTTCAGAGCCGTCAGTTTGAGATCAAAATGAAATCCGTAATTGGTCATATCCTTT